>NZ_JBFQGO010000001.1:0-246468 GCF_047973405.1 Rickettsia aeschlimannii | reverse complement strand
ACACTCGTAACCTAGTGATTATCAGCTATACAACGCCTTTATTAATACGAAACTCGTGTTACGGAAAAGAAACTACAGGCAATCTCTTCATTTAAATCTTTAGTATAAATTACTAAATCATCATTTATATCAAAAATTTTATATTCTTGTGAGTTAATTTCAATTTACATAGTTTATTTACTTTGTTGATTATTTTGGTGTAAAGCAATATTTTTATTGGGAAGAGTATAGCTAGGTGCAGCTATTTTTGTCTTAGTACTTATATTTTTTTAATATCTTATCACTTGTTAAGTTTAATTTTGGTTCATTTTTTGTTTTATTACTACTAAAAATATTTATGAACAAATCTTTTATTTTTTGTACACTTTTTTGTATCCAGGATTTTTTAATATTACTATCTTGTTGTTAGGTAGAATGAGTGAGTGCTAATGTTTTATTAATTTTTGAACGTGCACTTTCCAACAGATTTAAATTGTTAGATAATAAATAATCAGTTTTAGCTATTAAATTATTTACAATTTTTGTTTGTTCTTGACCATTTAGATTCAATTCGTGAACTCGATTACTAATATTTTTAGTTACTATATTTTTTACTAATTTTGGATTAGTTTTTTGAATTTCCTCTGCTACTTTAGTAAGTGGTCTTGATATTTGATTAGATTGCTATGTGTCCATAGAATTGGGATTTTGATTAGATCCTAATAAATATTGCTGAATAATATGTTTTTGTTGGATTTCATTTAAAGAGCGATTAGGTATGTTTTTATTTTTAATTAGATCAAAAGCTTTATAAAGTGCAGGAGTATTACTTCCTATACTTAAATGTACTTGTCTAACAGCGGTTGTTTTATCCTCTCTACCCGGAACAGTTACTTGTTATTGGATCAAATATAATTCTTGATGGAGCTCCCTTGTCTTCTATATCTGCAGATTTTATATTTACGTTAGAGTGGTTATTTAATTCTTGTGTTACTTTACGAATATTACCCCATCTGATACCGCAATTGATACTGCAGATCTATCACGCCATCTTACTAAATAGGCTTCTAATTTAATATTAGGAGGAAAGTTGCTTATTATTACATCATGTGTTAAAGAACTAGCATCAGTAAATCTGTCAACATGTGCTAATGCAGTTTTTTTAGTTAATGGATCATGTAAAATTACAGCAATGCATTGTTGAATGTTATCAGTGCCTATCTTTTCTTTATCAGAAAAACCAACTTTATGCTGTTCCACACGAACAGCTTCATAATCAACTATACCTTGCTGTAACGAGTAAGCATATGCATACTGCATTAAGATTTTCTTTACGGTTTTGAGTTTTATAAGCAGCTCCTAAAGCTAATCTTGCCATTAATTCTTTAGCTTGCTCATTATTAGCTTGGCTTTTTATTAAAATTGCTTCTTGCTTTTTAATAAATTTATCTAGTGTTCCTTGTTGTTGATGTGCAGTGACTAAATTCTTTGTATGAATTTTCTGCATTATAATATTGCTTTGCTTCAAAAGAATTCTCTATGCTATCTTGAAATTTTTGAATAGCATTATCAAACATTCCCAGCTGTTGATAGCTACGTCCTATTATAATAGTATTAATATAGGGAAGAAAATTACTGTCAGTTTGACCTATAGCAATTTGTTCAGCTTGTTGTAGTTGTTTAAGAGAAACAAGATGATGGCCTTTGTTTTGTTATATAATTTTAATTCTTCATTATACAAAAAAGCTGCTTGATTATGATCAATTTGCTCCTTTGTACTTAATGGTTTTGGAGTAAGATTACTAATATATTCAGGAAAAACTTGAAGGCAACTCTCCTAATTTTTTAATTAGTCCGGTGATATTACCTTGAACTGGCTTCCCATTAATAAGCATAGTAGTTTAATTAATTTATATTTTTATATAAAACTCTGTTATTTAATAAAAATCAAGCATTAGCTAATACTTAGCTACAAAATAATTATCTCTTGACACTAGGGGAGTATTGCTTTATATTTTTTATCTATTGTATATACTCAATGAACTTCAAAAATTGGCTATGTCGTTCTACAAGATCTGCGGTGCTCACGTATTAAGTATACGCGTTCCTCGGCTTGTGAACTTCTTAGCTCTTTTTAAGTTGATCTTCGTATATGACTCTTCATTTACTTGAAGTATATTTTATAAGTTTTAAGGTATTTAGCTTATGTCTCGTAAGTGCGAACTCACAGGTGTTGGTGTTTTATACGGCAACAATGTATCACATTCTCAGCGTAAAACTAGAAGACGTTTTGAACCTAATCTAAGATCGGTTAAGTTTACAAGTGATATAACAGCTGGGGAATATAGATTATCGGTTAATGCTAGATGTATTAGTTCAGTGGAAAAAGCCGGGGGCTTTGATGCATATATTCTAAAAGCCGATGATAATGTTTTATCAAGTAACGCTAGAGCTATTAAGAAAAAAATAATTCAGACTAAAACGGCAAAATCATTATGAAAAGCGGTATACATCCAGAATATAAAAAGTTTTTGATTAAAGTAGGAAGCAATGTTTTTGAAACAATGTCTACTCATCCTACAGGTGAAATTTTAATGGATGTTGATTTTAGAAAGCATCCGGCATGGAATAAAGATTCCGGAAATGTAGTAAATCAATCGAACAAAAGTGTTAGTGATTTCAATAAAAGATTCTCAGGTCTTTTTTTCGGTAGTAAGAAAGAAGCTAGCTAGGCTTTGTTTGTGGATAACAAGTCGTCATTGCGAGCAGGCATTGTTGCGTGGACCGGTTTTGTCGTCATTGCGAGGGACTTGCATAGCAATTGACGAAGCAATCCAGTAAACAATTCTGATTTATAGAATTTTTTTATTATTTTTTCTGGATTGCCGTGTAGTCTACGACTACTCGGTATCTAGTATCTACGCAAGAATGACACTAACAATATTCACGTAGTATTGGACTAAGTCAAAATATAACACAGATAAATCGTCAATTCTCAATTATTGCGGGGTGGAGCAGTTCGGTAGCTCGTCAGGCTCATAACCTGAAGGTCGTTGGTTCAAATCCAGCCCCCGCTACCATATTTTTAATGTCATGCTAGCTCACTTATAGCGTTATTGAAGTGTACTGATGCCATTCCTAACTCAGTGTTGTTGCATGGTTACGAAAGCAAATTATGACTACTCAGAAAATAGTGCCTACAAAGTCAACTGATGGCAGTAAGCTTTTTCGTCATCAAGCTAAATTTGTAGCCGGTGCTATGAATATAAATCAAATCCCCAATTTTTCATTACCGGAAATTGCTTTTGTCGGTAAGTCAAATGTCGGCAAATCAAGCCTAATAAACACGATATGTAATAATAAAAATCTTGCTAAAGTTTCTAATACTCCAGGGCGTACTAGGCAAATCAATTTCTTTAACCTTGCAGATAAATTTATTATAGTTGACCTTCCCGGTTATGGTTTTGCTAATGTTCATATATCAGTCAAAGAGCAGTGGGGAGTATTAATTAGTTATTATTTACGAAATAGTTATAATTTAAGGTTAGTTAACTTATTGATTGATTCAAGAAGGGGTATAAAAGAAAATGATAAGAAAGTAGCTGATCTATTACTTGCAAATAAAAGAGAATTTCAAATTATTTTTACAAAATCTGATAAAGTTACGGATCATAAAAACCTTAACGATGAAGCACAGAATTTTCTTGCAACTTTAAACTACTCATGTAATGTTGTGTATGTAAGTAGTAGGAGTAAAGAAGGTGCAAGAGAACTTAAAGCTAGTTTGGCAAAATGCATCAAACCTCAAAAATAAAGAGGTAGATAGTATTTCTTCATTAAATAATATTGCTATAATTAAGAATATAATAAAGTGTAGTAGTGAGTTGAAGAATCAAGCAATAGTTCTAAAATTACCTACTACTATTATTATTGACGATAAATTATTTACGGCTTTTATTGAATCTGTTAGATTGCTTGAGATGTGCGGTGCTAAAATATATATAGTACATGATCATATTGATTTACGAAGTTCGTCTTTAATATCACAAATAGATGAAAATTTTAGTCAAAAAATTAGTAAAATAAGCGACTATAGTTCTCTAAATAATCCTATTATTATGGAAATTTTATCCAGTTACGTTAACAAGCTTATAGTAACAAAGTTAAGTAGTATAGGTTGTTATGCAGTTGGTATTTCAGGTAAGGATGCTAATTTACTGCAAGCAAAAAAATCAAAACTATCTCACCGAAAAATTGTAAATCATGATGTTATAAATATTGGTTTTTTAAGCGAGCCTATTATGATTAATCCAGAAATTTTATTAAATTTTGCAGATAGTAATATTATATCCGTGATAGCACCGTTTGCGAGCGACGATCAGGAGAAAACGCATTTATTAAATGTTAACTTAACGGTAGCAACAATTGCTTCTGCATTAAGTGTAGAACATTTAATATTGCCATATGAGATATTACAGGTATCCGAGACGTTTCCGTATAATATAAAAATACGAGATATTAACTTGTTGAAATCAATGTTAGATAATAGTAATAATTTCATCGAAGAAGCATTAATTGAGATAGCAGTTAATGTCTTTGAAAATAATAACGGTTACGTACATTTTGTGAATAGTGAAGCACCGAATTCAATATTGTCAACTATGTTTGATATTAATATAAATTAATAGAGGTTTTTTATGGTAGGAGCATTAGCATCCGATCTTTTATTTGTAGGGTTAACTAGACCGCCTATGATATTTGGAGTAAGTATTAAGTTTGCTGCATTAAATATGATAATGACAATGATGGTATTTATTTGGAATAACGGCATTATGATTTTATTCATTGCAGCTGTTTTGCATTTTGTAGCTTATATTATATGTTTTAAAGAACCGAGATTCATAGAGCTATATTTAAATAAAATGTCGAGAACTAACCAATGTCCTAATAAATTTTACTATGGAGCAAATTCGTATAATATTTGAGTTTTATGTCATTCCCGCGTAGGCGGGAATCCAGTGACATTTAATGTCATACCGCACCTTGATCGCGGTATCTTAGGACACACAGTCTGTGATACAAGATCCCGTGGTCCGTAGCCACGGGATGACAACAAGAAATCTGGATTCCCGCCTACGCGGGAATGACATAAAAAGAGGTATAACTGACAAAATAAATCAAAATAGTTAAATCAGGTGAGGTAATGAAGTTATTTAGAACTAGAGCAGCTAAAGAATTAAGGTCTAAACAAGAAAGACCCACTTCGCATTTTATTCCTTATAAATGTCATTGGGATAGTAATACTATTTTAACAAAAGATAATTCTTTATTACAAGTTATTAAAATAAATGGATTTTCTTTTGAAACTGCTGATGATGAAGATCTAGACATTAAAAAGAATATCAGAAATGCCTTACTTAAAAATATGGCTTCGGGAAATATCATTATGTATTTCCATACTATTAGAAGACGTAAAGCAGTAATATTTGACGATACGGAATTTACTTATGATCCTACCGTAAAAGTCCCTAATGATTTTATTACTTATTTAGGTGCAGAATGGCGTAAGAAACATGCTGGGGCTAGGTCGTTTTTTAACGAATTATATGTTAGTATTTTATATAAGCCTGATACTGGCGGTATTGCTATAGTTGAGTATTTTCTAAAGAAGCTTAGACAGAAATCCAATAAAACCGCTTGGGAAAACGATATGAAAGAGATGAAAGAAAATCTTCAAGAAATGTCAACTAGAGTGGTTAATACATTAAGAAGTTACGGAGCAAGATTACTTGGAGTCCGTCAAACGCAGTCAGGTAGTTATTGTGAAATTTTAGAATTCCTTTCATCTTTAATCAATTGCGGCGATTCACCGGGTCCTATAGCATTACCGCGTGGTACTATTGACGAATATTTACCGACTCATCGCTTATTTTTTGATTCTCGTACTATTGAAGCAAGGAGTCCGCTTGGCAAGAAATATGCCGGAATGATCAGTATACTTGAATATGGTCCTAATACTTCGGCAGGAATTTTTGATGGATTTCTGCAAATGCCTTTTGAATTTGTTATGACGCAAAGCTTTGTCTTTGTTAATAGAACAGTAGCGATCGGTAGAATGCAATTACAGCAAAATAGAATGATACAATCCGGTGATAAAGCTACTTCACAAATTGCTGAAATTAATACAGCCCTTGATATGGCCACTAGCGGTGATATCGCTTTCGGTGAGCATCATTTATCGCTTTTATGTTCCGCAAATAATATTAAAGCTTTGGAAGATATATTGTCAATGGCAGCAGTTGAGCTTTCTAATTCAGGAATTCAGCCGGTTAGAGAAAAAGTTAACATGGAACCTAGCTATTGGGGACAGTTGCCGGGAAATATGGATTATATAGTGCGTAAATCCACTATAAATACTCTTAATATGGCTAGCTTTGCCTCACAACATAATTATCCGCTCGGTAAAATTAGAGATAACCATTGGGGAGAATACGTCACAGTACTTGATACTACTTCAGGTACACCGTTTTATTTTAATTTCCATGTAAGGGATGTTGGACATACTCTCATTATCGGTCCAACCGGTGCCGGTAAAACAGTTCTTATGAATTTCTTATGTGCTGAAGCACAAAAATTCAAACCTCGTATGTTCTTTTTTGATAAAGATCGAGGAGCAGAAATATTTATACGTGCTTTAAACGGAGTTTATACAGTAATTGATCCGGGTTTAAAATGCAACTTTAACCCTTTACAGCTTGAAGATACTAGTGAGAATAGAACATTTATTTTAGAGTGGTTTCGCGTGCTTGTAACTTCTAACGGTGAAAGTTTAACTGCACAAGATAATAAAATCTTATCTCAAGCGGTAAGGGGTAATTTTAGATTAGAAAAAAAAGACAGAAGGCTTAGTAATGTTATAGCATTTCTTGGTATTGATACACCAAATAGTTTGGCAAGTAGGATTGCAATGTGGGTCGGTAAAGGTTCACATGCTAAGATATTTGACAATGAAATAGATGATATTGATTTACAAAAAGCAAGAGTATTCGGTTTTGATATGACTGAATTACTTAAAGATCCTGTAAGCCTTGCACCGGTATTACTATATATTTTCCATCGTATTAATATCTCTTTAGATGGGCAGAAAACTATGATAGTACTTGATGAAGCATGGGCTTTAATCGATAATCCGGTATTTGCACCTAAGATCAAAGATTGGTTAAAAGTGTTGAGAAAATTAAATACTTTTGTTATATTTGCTACGCAGAGTGTTGAAGATGCCGCAAAAAGTAGAATTAGTGATACGTTGATTCAACAAACGGCTACGCAGATTTTTTTACCTAATTTGAAAGCTACGGATATTTATCGTAGTGCATTTATGTTAAGTCAGCGAGAATATATTTTAATTAAAACTACCGACCCTACTACACGTTATTTTTTAATAAAACAAGGAATAGATGCCGTAGTCGCAAAAGTTAGCTTAGATGGTATGGATAACATAATCAGTGTTTTATCCGGTAGAGTTGAGACTGTAGTATTGCTCGATCAAATTAGAGAGAAACACGGCAATGATCCGGATAAATGGTTACCTATATTTTATGAAGCAGTTAAAACATTATAGATTCCTGCCTGTTATCCCACGGCTTGACCGCGGGATCTTGTCTCACAGACTGTATTCTGAGATCCCGTGGACAAGCTACGGGATGACATTTTTACAATGCGAGGCAAGTAACTAGTTATGAAATTATTCCCTCGTAGTATACTTATAACATTAGTATTAAGCTTTGCCCTAAATTTAGGGCTAGTTACTAAAACTCATGCTAAAGATACTCTTGATAGCATTGTAGATATTTTGAGTGGCTTAACTTGCGAAACCCAAGGCGTAGGCGATTTACTGCGTACTGAATTTTCTCATACATGTATTGTTGCTCCGTTCTTTACTTTTGCGGTAATGAATCTTGTCTCTCCCGTTTTATACATGAATACGTTTTTAAAGCTTAAAATAAACGACAGTGATTTATTTAACGATAGTAATTTTGGGAATTTCCCTGGAGGTCAATGTACTCGTGAAAACAGAATTGATCCTAAAAATCCAGAATTACGCTTTGCTTTATGTAATAATGCTAAATTAATTGTATCTCGGGCAAAATCTGTTGCAGAATCGGCACTTGCTATTGCTAAAGCCGTCTTAACAGGGAGTGACCCTTGGGATGATATAAAGAAAGCGTGGGCAAATAAAAAAAAGGAATATCATGTTCCATATAGTGGTAAGCCCGGTGATGACGGTTTTGCGTTTGATGTAGGCTTTCCTGTAATATATTGGAAAGTTATTCAAGATAAAGATAGAATATGCGTATCGACAAAAGGATTTACAGGAGACGTTCCCGTCGGCTGTAAATATATGAAAGAGCCGTTTCCAAAATCTATGTATAATAGCTTTATGGATGTAGCAGATAAAGATTTTATTGAGGATCCAAATGAAACTCCTACCGATCCTTTAGCTTTAGTTTCCTGTAGTGCAGCGGGTGATGGATGTTATCAAAAAGCTTATAATGCTTCAAAAACTGCAGTAGTCATGACTTCTCCTCTTATAGAATGTATGAGGCAAATGATTGCTAGATTACTAATTAGTAAAGATGTTTGTAGTTTTGATAATGTAAGCCAAGTGGTTAATTTGGCTTCAAGGCAAGATAGTGCATTCTTTCAGTTTCAAGTAGGAATGTATAAAATAGTTACGGCTTTTCTAACTTTATATGTTATGTTTTTTGGTTTTAAACTATTACTTGCAGGTGAAGTACCGACAAAAAGTGAGTATATAAATTTTATATTGAAAATAATATTCGTAACTTATTTTTCAATAGGAATTAATATAACCCCTGGTAATGGTTCTCCGTATGACCGGTTAGACGGCATGATTCAGTGGGCGTTCCCTTTCTTACTTGACGGTATAAACGGTTTAGCAAGTTGGGTTATGAATGCTGCTCCGTCCGGTTTATGTAAATTTAACAATCTTTCTTATGATGGTACCGTTTCTTATATTGCATTATGGGATGCGTTAGATTGTAGGGTAGCTCATTATTTAGGGCTTGATATATTATCTACGTTACTTGTCGAAAATGCTTATCGCAGTCATGATTTTTTAAATTTTGATTTCTTTAGTTTTAGTGCTCCACCATATATTTATTTGCTAATTCCGGCGATAATTTCCGGTAATATGATGTTGGTGTCACTCGCTCTTTCTTATCCGTTACTTGTGATTTCGGTTGCTGCCTTTATGGTTAATGCAACGATTATGTGTATGATATCTATAGTAATACTCGGTATTTTGGCTCCTCTTTTTGTACCTATGTTTTTATTCGCATATACAAGAAATTATTTTGATAGCTGGGTTAAACTAATGATCTCGTTCTTGCTACAACCTATGGTGGTAGTTACTTTTATGATCACGATGTTTTCGGTATATGATTATGGTTTCTACGGTAAATGTCAATATAAGAGCAAGTTAATTCACAATAGTATAGAAGACAAAATTCAAGGTGGCATTACTTCTAAGAGGGATGTTTTAATATTTTACATTAATAATGATTGGGATGATACGTCACAATATCCTGATAAAGATGCCGTAGAAAGCTGTCAAAATAGTTTAGGTTATATGTTAAATAACCCTATTACCACGGCATTTAACTTTGCAAAAGATAGTGTAAGTGAAATTGTCGATAGTAAACCGGGTAATACCCCTACCGATAAATTTCTTGCTAAATTCCAGTTTTTATCGGGAGTAGTTTTGGGGCCTGGAATGTTTTTCATGTCTCCAAAAGTGCTTTTTGAGAAAATTAAAAATATATTGCTTGCGTTAGTTACGGCATGTTTTACATTGTATTTGATGTATAATTTTAGTAGTCAGCTAGCTGAATTTGCTGCAGATATGACGGAAGGAGTAGCTCTTAATAATGTTGCTATAAAACCGCAAGCAATGTTTAAGGCAGCTATGGCAGTACTTGCTACTACGGGGGCTGCAACTAAGGGTGGCGATCAGATAGCCAGTAGGGGAGGAGTTGGTGATTTAAAAGCTGGTCAAGGTGGAGGAGCAAGTGACTTAGAGGTAGGGAAAGGCGGACTACCAAATGATAATATTGCTGCAAGCGGAGGTACGTCTGCACCTGCGGTAACAACGCCGATAGCTTCGTCTTCTGTAGCAATTTCTAGCCCAAAAACTGTAAGTAATGAAGCAAGATCAGATGTTGTTACTCCTCCTGCTCCTACAGAAGCTGTTTCACCACCGCCTGCTAGTATTAGAACTTCTATTTCTACACCTGTACCACAAAGTAATATTGAAGCTGAAAGTATTGGAAAAATCATAAGAGATAATAATCAAGAAAGTAAAAAAGAGATTGATAATACTCCGCCTTCACAGGAAAAAGTTGATAATGCAGCTCCACAAGAAAAAGTTGAAAGCACAAGTAAAGGTACAGGAGTAATTGATTATAGTTTTAACTTACAGAAACATGATAATCCGATAGGAGTAAAGCAAATACGGGAAAATGCAGAGATGCGTGATAAACGTGCAGAAGTAGAGAAAGCGTGGAACGAATTAGTAGCAAGCGGGGGAGGAAGAATAAGAGACCAGCAAGGCGAAGAAACATCGGAGCGACGTGCGAATGCAGAAAAGAAATGGAATGAATTAGTCGATAGCGGTGTAGTAACTGAGATAAGAGAAAGGGATAATAGTGTCACTCATAAATTTGATAAATTAGCTGATGAACTTAATAAGTTAGAAAAAGCAAAGGTAGAAGAAAATAAAAATATAGAAAACGACAGAAAAGAAGATAATACTACTACGTCACCACAAGAAGAAGTTGACAGTACAAGTAAGGGGTCAGGAATAATTGATTATAGTTTTAACTTAAAGGAACATGATAATCCGACAGGCGTAAAACAGATACGGGAAAATGCAGAGATTCGAGATAAACGTGTAAAAGTAGAAAAAGCATGGAATGAACTAGTAGCAAGCGGAGGAGGAAGAATAAGAGAACAAGAAGGAGGAGAAATATCAGAACGACGTGCAAATGCTGAAAAGGCATGGGATGAGTTAGTAAAAAGCGGCGTAGTAACAGAAAAAAAAGATAATAGTTCTAATGAAAACTCTTAAAACCTTAAAGATATTTATTATAGTTTGTATAGTGTCTGTAAGCTTAGCTAGTTTTGCCGGCTTTGGAGAATCATGTTCTAGTTTACCGACTACTTCAGATGGGTATTTAGAAACGGACACGGCATATGGCTATATAATTCGTAATATTGATATGAAAGATCCGAGAGGTAATTGTAACTCAGTTGCGTCTAGTATAACGTTTTGTTTTAAAAATGTAGAAGGTAGTAGTAGTCCTTGCACCATGTATACTTTAAATGAAGGTGACTCTAAAAAGATTAGTGATTTAAGTACCGATAATAATCCTGATCTTGGAGCAAATCCTGTATTAAAGAATATCGTTTTAACGGTTAAAAAATGGGATAATGATCTATGTTTAGTTATGCCTACGTCAAGGGGACCGATGCCGGTAGCATGTAAATCTTTGAGTGCTACACCGACTCCACCTCCTCCTGAGGATGAGAATTGTAATATAGGAAAAAGTTGCTATACGGGAGCAAATTATAGTCAATCGTTAATTAATTTTTCCGGTCTTGCAGTTCAGTGTTTGAGCGAAACGCTTAATAAAATATTTTTTGCTGGAAAGAGTTGTAGTGCTCAAGATCAAAATTCTAGAATAACTAATCTTGCTGCTTTTTCTACGTTTCAAGGTTATTTAAAGAGAATTATAGGTGCGGCATTAATTCTTTATACTATGTTTTTTGCCTTTAATATGGCTCTAAATACAGAATATGCAAGTACTGAAAAAATAGCTCTTTTTGTAATAAAATTCTTATTTGTTGCTTATTTTTCTATCGGTCTTGGACCTTTAGATTTTAGCGGCGGTCAGCCGACAAAAGAAAACGGTATGTTAAAATATGGATTACCTCTTTTGACAGGAGCAGCACCGGACTTTGCACAGATGATCTTTAATGCAGCAGGTTCTAGAGGATTATGTCAATTTGATAATTCAAAGTATAAGGACGGTTACAAATTTTACGGTTTATGGGACGCGATTGATTGCCGTATAGGTTATTATCTTGGCTTGGATTTACTTTATAATATAGATAAGAATGGAGTGTTAGGGAATGTGATCGGCAATGGTCCCCGTGGTAATAATACACCTATACCTAATTTTGATCCTGACGGCAAAAATGACAGACCGAAGGATTTAAGTAAAGCAGGAGCACTTAGATTTTTTACCGTTATGTTTGGATTCTTTATGGCTGGAAACGTTATTATACTTGCAGCAGGTTTAGTATTTTCTGTAATATTTTTATCTATACTTTTATATTTTATTACGCATTATTTAGTTTGCATGATTACTATTTACGTTATGACATATATTTCTCCTATATTCATTCCTATGGCTCTATTTACTCGTACAAAAGCTTATTTTGACGGGTGGCTAAAAGTATGTATTTCATGTGCATTGCAGCCGGCAGTAGTAGCAGGTTTTATAGCTTTATTAATAACTATGTATGATTCCGCAATATTTAAAAATTGTGAATTCCTTAGATATGATTATGAAAAAGGGGATATTAGATTTAGTACTTTTGAGTTAAGGCTTCCTGTCGGCGGGGCAGATAAATGTCAGGAAAGTTTTGGATATAAAATGTTAGAATATTATGCAGGTGAAGGTTGGGAAGAGCATTTATTGATACTTTTTCCAATAAAATCAATTGTTAGAGATGTTGTATCTATTTTAGCAGAACTTTTATGCGTATTAGTATTTTCGGTTATTTTTTATTACTTCTCTAAATCTATAGGGCGATTTGCTTCTGATTTAACTAATGGTCCTAATATGGATGCAGTAACGGCAAGTCCAACTAAAATCGTTGATTTAGTAAAGAAAAGAGCAGCTTTCCTTAAGGATGTTGCTATGGCTTTGCAAGGTAAGCGGCCGGTAGGAGATAAGCCGGATGTTAGAGGTAAGCGTAAAGAGGGAGAGCAGCAATGCGGGGATTCAGAAAGCGGTACAGGCAAAGGATTAGCTGATTTAGCAAGCGATTCTGGTGGAGGTAAATGATAGAATATGCAGGGTAACTTATTAAAAGTTTTAGGAGTACTTGCTATAGTAGCAACGTTAGTTTGCTTTATTTTTGCAGCACTTGGTATGATAGGAGCAGTAAAAGTTGGTGACGGCTGCTACATGAGATATGCGTTGGACGGTAAAGGAGGGGCGGATTCAATAACCGGTACTATAACCCTTAATGCTAATGCTAATTATGTAAACACTTCTAAGATGTTGCCCGACGGCACGACTCGGCTTATTCCTGATCCTACTCGTTACGGTGAATGGCTAAATACTCAGGTGCTAGTAGAAAACGGCCAACCGGTGAATTTACAAGTGGTAGGTCAGATTAGTTTGTGTTTAGCTTATATACCGAAAGATAATTTACAACGTACAGGGGCTGGATCTAATTTAGACGATAACGGTCAAATGATCTCGATTCCTCGTATTAACGATGCAAATAATCCACCTGTCTCTCTAATAATGGATGCAAAAAATAATGAATGGCGTAATATTGCCGAATTATACGCTAATGATAGAGTTTTAGTTTCCGTATCTCCTAATTTTGCCAATACGGATGCGACAGTTAAGGATATTTTTAAAGGTGCTGAAGTTACGAAAGATTGTTCAGAGAATAAAACTACTTATAATCCAATTTGTGGAAAATATTCTGTTTATTCAGGTGAGTATGTCAATGCTTGCGAGTTAAAAGAGAAGTATTGGAATTGTAAAGTTACATGGAGGTGCCCTAACTGGTTTGAGCAAGTAGGTTGCGACTGGGGAGCATTAGGCTGTAATCCTAATTGTGATAAGAAACCAGAATGTAAAGAGAAATGTATGGCTTGGGTTAATATAACTAGACCAGCACCAGAAAACTACCTAGATGATGAGAGTTTTACATTTTCGTGGTCTGACGACACAGGTAAATTATTTACCGACTATTCAGCCCTTCAATGTTCTAATAATGCTAATATTCCTCCAAATGGTCAATGTCCTGATAGTGTTAGCGATCGTAATCCAAAAGATAAAGATTATATTGGAGGTGTAAATTGTACTTCGGGAATATGTAGCGATGGAGATTTTCAAAAGAATCGGAGATTTTGGTATACGGCGGACGGTAAAGGAGGCAAAGGACCAACTGGATTAATATATCAAATGAATGATGTGGGTTCTGTAAGTCAAGCTCTGCCTTCTAAGCTAGAATTTGCTAAATTTGTTGCAGATACAGATCAACCGTCTGACTATAAAGATAAAGACGGTAAATATTTATATAAAGTTATATATAATATACCTTTTAACAGTAATATTGCAAAAAGTTATTTACAATATAGGCTGTGGTCTCCTACCTCACAAGATAGTAGTAAGAATACGGGAGGATACGTTTTAAATATTAAACAGACTAAATGCTATAGAGAAAACGGTAATAGCTTTAACGATACTTTTGCTGATCGAGGACGAGTGCAATACATAATAGTAAAGCCTTCGGAAAACCCGAATACTAGCGGTAAAACCTATTCACCTCAAGGAATTAGCGTTGATAGTGAAGGTAAATATAGCTTTAACGCAAATGAGGCGGGTTATATATGGATGAAAATTCTAAATGATCCTGGTAATAATTTAAGGGACTATAAAGATAGTGAAGGTAGCTATAAAGTACATTTCTCAACATCCTTGAAAGTAGGAAGTTTTACTATTAAAGTAATGAATCCGTTACTTCAGTTATTTAAAACTAAAGTGCAAGGGGCTGCTACTTCTATTTTTAAAAATATGGTATGTTATAAAGCTAATGATAGCTCGTCCTGTACTAACTTTTTTACCTATATTAAAGCAATTTTAATTCTGTATGTGATGACTTACGGAGCAATGTTTTTGCTTGGTTTTGCTAAGATAAACCAAAAAGAGCTAGTAATTAGAATAGCAAAAATCGGGGTAGTTAGCGGACTTATGAACGGTAATACCTTTGAATTTTTCAATAACTATCTTTTTGATGCAATTACCAATTTTTCAGACTCAATTATTGCTAATATGAGTGGATATAGTTTGTTTACTTCTACTAATACTATTTCTAATCCTTTCATGTTTTTAGATGCAGTAATGAGTAAAATATTTTTTAGTCAAACCTTTATTGCTCAATTACTTGCACTTCTTTCTCTTGGGCTTAGCGGTATTATATATTTTATAATTACTTTTATTGCGGTTGGTATAGTAATTATTACGGCATTTAGAGCTGTTGCCGTTTATATTATGGCATTTATGGCAACTTGTATATTAATCGGTATAGCGCCTTTATTTATTAGTTTCTTATTATTTGATTTTACTAGGTATTTATTTGATAATTGGGTGAGGTTTACGATCCGCTATATGATAGAACCGGTAGTTATGATGGCAGGTATTATAGTGCTAACACAGCTATTTACCATTTATCTAGATTTTGTTTTAGGTTATAGCGTGTGTTGGAAATGTGCTTTACCGATAAAAATTCCGTTTATCGGTACTATTTTACCTATTGCATTGCTGAATGTACCTATCTTCTGTATTAATTGGTTTGCCCCTTGGGGAATGGATTATATGTCGGGTATGATGGGAGTAAATATGCAAAATATCGTAGCTCTAGTTATTATTGCTTACGGTATGTATGGTTATGTCGAATTTTCAGGACGTATGGTAGTAAAATTAACTAGTGCTGTTGGGCCTTCTGCTACTGAAATTGGTGGTAAAATGTCTCATGATGCAGGACAAAAAGCATTAAGTCCAATAGGAATGGATGATAAAACAAGACAAGGTATTACCGGCAGAGCAGAAGCACGATTAAAACAACGCAATAAGACATTAGATCAGGCTGAGAAAAATAGGAAAAATACGCCAAAAGAATGGGGCAAGAAGACAAATGAAGAACCACCTAAACCTGAAACACCGAAATAGAGGGTGAATCGAAAATCGTCATTGCGAGGAAATTATGAAATAATTGACGAAGCAATCTCAGGAGTTATTTCATGAGATTGCCGCGCAAGCCATACGGCTGCTCGCAATGACGTGTTGGATAACAATTTAAAATTATGAAAATTCTTAAGAGTTTAGTTTTATTAGTTTTGTTTATGGCGATGCCAGCTAAAGCCAATGATGCTTTTTCATGGATGTCAACCAGTTTTGGTGGGTTGAAAAGCTTATTTGGTTGTTTAGAAGTGCCTGAATTTACAAGTTTTCAAGAGGGTAATATAGGAATTAGTTTATCTACAGCCGGAATTTGGCAATCAACAGGTAACACTGTTGCGAAAGGTAAATTGTTAAAAATAAATTGGTCTACTTCAGGTATTACTCTTGAACCTAGAAAATATCTAGTATTATATAGAATTGATCCAAGGTTTAGTACGCCGCAAGTTTTCATTAAAACTTATAATTATTCTAAATTACAATTTGAAGCTTTAGGATTTCCTCGTTTTGTTACGGACAATAACAGTGAAACACCGGGTGCTATACCGCCTGATAAAGACCTTGATGCACTTTCATTTACTAAAATGTCTGATTCTGTTAAATATTTTAACTATTCTAACGGTAATTCGAAAATTGAAGTTAAGGCCGGTGATGTAGTAAATATTAGTTTAGTTGGTAAAGATAATTTTTTTAGTCCTAATACTCCAAAACTTCCTAATACCGTAGATAATATTTTAACACAGGAACTTGATAGCTCGATATTCGCTGCTTCTGCACTTTATACTCAAAGTAACCTTGGAAATTTTGATAATAGAATAATTTACTCTTCTGCAGAGCAGGTGTGTAATATAATAGATGAGGAAAGGAAAAGTGTATGTAGCGGCATGGGTACTGCTACAAAGTATAAAAATACCGATAATGGAGTAATAGTCGGTAAGCCTATGATAACGGGAGCGGTACAATATTTCATGGATTTAATTAATGCTTGTCCTGCTAATGCCGTTATAAATACTAGCCCTGCTTGCTATTACGATCAAGGTAGAGGGATGATAATTAAAGTAGGCGGGCAGGTTATTAAGGGACGAGATCAGAGTTTTGTAAATTCAGGCAGCACTCAAAGTAGCTTTATATATTATCAAGCCACTAGCGGCGGTATTATGGATTTTACTAGTGATTGGCAAGTTAGTAACATGTTTAGTAATTCAGTTTTAATGAGTGATTGGAGCCAAAATTTTTCAAATTATGCTAGTTTTGTAGATTATATAAATAAGAATGATTGGTCAGCTAATTTTTTATATTTTGGTCGTTATTCGATGATTGTTGAAATAGGTAATGGGGCAAATTCAATTAATCCTGATGATCAACAAAATATAAAGTTAGAATATTTAATAACATCTGATGGTACGTTACCTGATCCATCTGTTCGTGGTACGCCGGTAGATTATAACTTTGCGGCTGATGCACCGCAAGATGGATATTTATGGTTAAGGGTGGTAAATCCTAATAGTAATATACAAGGGGTAGTTAGTGTAAATTATGCTAATTATACCGGTACAACTTGGTTTTCTGATATAATATATAACGGTGCTATTAAACCTATTACCGATCAGTTTAGAACTTTTAGTCAAAACTTTTATATTAAGTTAGTTAAAAATTCTGCAGTGCAGAATTTAGCTAAAGCTGCATTAACCCTTTATGTTACTATATTTGGGCTAATGTTCGTTGCAGGAGCATTAAAATTAACTGCCGTAGAAGTAATAACACGTATATGCAAAATAGCTATAGTAGCTTTTTTAATTAGAGAAGAAAGTTGGAGCTTCTTTAATACATACTTCTTTAGTGCATTTACTGACGGTATTGATTTCTTTGTAACTAACGTAGTAGGTGCTACAAGCTCTAGATCTAATATTTTTGGTTTTATTGATCCTATATTTGATAAATATACTAATGGTAGAATTTGGGGATTACTATTTATTGAATTATTGCAAATACATAATGGTTTAGCATTTATCGCTATTATAACCATTTATTCACTTATTACTTATTTTAGAGCTATTTTAGAAGTTATAATAGGTTATGTTATTGCATTCATAGGGGTAACTGTTATGATTTCATTGGCACCGTTTTTTATAATATTAATGTTATTTGAAAAAACTAAAAGTTTATTTGATAATTGGATATCGACATTGCTTAGCTATGTAGTGCAGCCGACAATATTATTGATTTTCTTTTTATTGATAGATCAGGTTTTATCTGAGCAGCTTTTAAAAGTGGTAGTTAGAGCCTGTTGGGATACTCTTATACCAATAAAAATAGGGCTTGATTTAACAAATCTTGGTATTCCGATTCATTTCTCTTTTACATTACCGTTCTTACCCGGAATACCTTTCTATGTACCGGATGTTCCGGAAATTAGTAGCTCGAATATTCTAACGAACAATGCTAATACTTTCTTAGTGTTATTTACTACGTCTTTATTATTTTATTCATATTGCTTGATGTCATATGGTTTAGTAACTTTTGTAAATATAGTAGTTGGAATGCTTACAAATGTTACACCGGCACGAATATCAGGAAATTATCAAGAACGTTCTGATCCTGTGGGAGCCGTTATGCAGGATATAGATTCGGTAACAAAACCGGTTAAAAAGGCTGCAATAGCTCCGGCTAGAGTTTTCAAAGACAAGATAATTGATCAAAATTATAAAGCTAGAAAACCTGAAGGAGGTGGTGAATTTACAAATAAATTTCTTGCTGAGCGTAATGATGTGAAGAAAGAAGAAGGAGAGAAGAAAAAATAATTGTAAATATTTTCATCGTCATTGCGAGGAAATTGCATAGCAATTGACGAAGCAATCTCAGGAATTTAGTACTGCTTCATGAGATTGCCACGCGCTCCCTATGGTCGCTTGCAATGACGTTGAAATTGAGACATATGGAAATAACACATAATAAATGAACAAAAATATTTTTATTACATTATTAATATCGCTATTGCTGCTTTCCGGTTGTACTGGCGATACTTGTATTGACCCTGATGATTTCGGTTTTATCAAATTCAATGTCTCTTCTAGATATGATCCAGAAGAAATTACTTCAAGACAGGAAGGTGATCAGGTAGCACCATGGCGTGATAGTGCTTATAAAGTAAACGGCTATCCTTTAACCGTTATGGTAAGACCATGGAGTTATATACTTGGCAATAAAAATACTTCAGGTCAATTATCTGCATGGTGTCCATGGTATGGTCAAAAAAATAACACAACTACTTTGGCTGCTTTTTGCGTTAAGCTACAACCTTGTACTTTTTGGGATAATGCTAGACTTGATATGTGTACTCCTAATCCCGCAAATCAAAATGATGCAATGATTAGTAATGCTCCATGTATAATGACAGACGGTGTCGGGCTTTATTTTCTTATTGCCGCTAAAAATACCGATCCCAATATTTCACCGGACTCACAGCGTAAACCGCAAGGTATAACTCAGCATTTAGGAGAGCTTACTTCGAGTGTAGGCTATGAATTTTATAGTATTAGTAGTACAGGACAATTCTTGAAAGCCGGCGGTATAAATTATCAATATAAAGGTGAAGATAAGTCAAAATATACTCAATCTCCTCTTTATTTTAAGATTATAGATAAATTTTATGATGATAATAGCGGGCAATATAGATTAGTAATAAAGTCCGGAGTTACTGATACTAGACCCGATCCGCTACAATTTTTAACGGATTTAATAAAAGGAGTATTATTTGGTAAGGATGGGATTATAAAGAAAACTTATCAACAAATAATTGATACGTCGGGTTATAGGATGAGTGTCTCGGCTATTTTAACTCTATATATAATGTTTACGGGCTTTTCCTTTTTAATAGGTAATATAAACCTTACTCATGTTGAACTTATAGTTAGAATATTAAAAGTTAGTATAGTCTCAATATTATTAAGTACGGATAAAGCTTGGACATTTTTTCATGATTATTTATTCGTATTTTTTATTGATGGGGTTCAGCAAATACTGCAAATAATTAATGAAGCTTCGGCTACCGGTCCCGGTTCTCAAAGCTTGCTTGGGTTACTTATTTCTCCTCAAACTTTATCTAAATTATTTTCTTTACTATTTGTTGATTGGCTTGGTTTTATATATATCATTCTATATTTAATAGCCTTATATTTTATTTTCTTTCTTATATTTAAAGCCACTATTATCTATCTAACCGCTCTTATAACTATCGGTATGATCATAATTATGGGACCGATATTTATTTGTTTCATGTTGTTTAATATAACTCGTTCGTTATTTGAGAATTGGTTAAGACAATTAATATCATATGCATTACAGCCTATAATTTTATTTGCCGGTATCGCTTTTATTTCAATGATCATCAGAACCGAAATATATTCAACGCTTGGTTTTGCGGTATGTAAACATGATTTTCCTAATTTAGGTCCGATAAATGAAATATTCGGTAGTTTCCTTGAGGATATAGATCCAAGCCTGGGTCATTCAATATTTTATTGGTGGTTCCCAGTACCGATGAAAGGCGGTATAAATAATTTCCACAAAGCAAATATATTAGTTCCTGAAGATCATATAATAGTAGATGATTCTTGTAAGAATGACCCTGATAAATGTAAGCATTGTGCTGCGTATGAATGTATAGATGAACGCTATATTGAATTACCGTTTTTAGATTTAGTTAAAGATGCAAAAAGAATTAGTAATTTTATAAATGGGAAATTTGTCCAACTTGACGGGATATTACTAATTTTTGTGTCTATTTATTTGCTAAGTAAATTTAACGATACTGCTATATCGACGGCACAATTTATTGCCGGTACTTCAGGTAATTTAACAGACATACAAAAAGTTAATCAGCAATCTTATGAATCTGCAGCGAAACAAATGAATAGACCGCTAAATTATGTGGCTAAGACGGTAAGTGCGCCTGTAACTAGCCGTGTAAGTGCAGGGAAAGAGCAAGCTCGTATGTTCTTTGCCGAGAAATTTGAAAATATGATGATGAGAAGGCTTGAAAAGCAAGCTCTCGGTTCTTCAGCAAATAAAACCGTACAAAATGAGGTTAAGAGAAAATACGGTATAGATTTTAAAGATGTAAAAATGAATGCTATTACAGATTATGAAAACGGTATTGCAGGATTATTAAAGAATTTACCTAAGGGGAATGAATTAAAAGCAAAAGAACTATCGCAAATGAAGTTTACTCAGCTTCGAGATAAAATTGTTGCAAATAAATATGGAGTGAAAGATTACGCCGCTTTAAGTAAAGAACAAAAAGCTGAGCTTGATAAGTCATTAAAAGATGCTAAGTTACGTGAACTCGCTAGCGATGCAAACTTTACTAGAGATTATCAAGATGCTTATAAAAATGCTCACCAAGAAATGTCAGGGCGAGGTGTTGGTCTGTTCGGTAAGAATATAGGAGTGCTTAGAAGCTGGCAAGAGATAGAGCATCGTGTTGATACAAAACGTAAATTAAAAGAAGAAAAGCGTGTAGGTATAGGCGAAAAAATATATGCAGGTTATACAGGAATAAAAAGAGGAGCTTTAACTGCAATAGTCGGTAAAGATTTACGTGATGCTTATGAGGGTAATCTAACCAGTGCTGAATGGCATGATTTTGAATATAACGATCCAAGGCTTAGAACTTATAGCGAAAAATTAAAAGATGATGAAAAAGCACGAGAACACGAAGAGCTCCAAATGCATATTAATAAGGAAGCGCTAGCTGCTCAAGCAGATATATTATCACCGGAATATCTAGCAAGACTAGAAAAAGCAGGTAGACATAGTGATGTGGAATATTATCAAGAATTAGCTCACAGAAAGCTTATTCATGAGGTGCATGGTAGGTTATTTGAGGAAGGTGAACCGGTAATGATGGGCGACAGATTTATGCGTGAGAAAGCTACTGATTCTCAGATGCGAGATATGATAGATAACGCTCATAGAAAACATGCAGAATTTATAGATGGAGATCGATATATTCGTCGCCAAGAGCATTATGATATTATGCACGAGAAAGCCCAGGAAAATTTAGAGCAAACTTATAAAGAGCTTAAAAATCATTTCAAAAGAGATGATATCAAGATCGAAGAAATGCCGGCATTAATAGCACAAAAAGTTAAAGATACCGCTGAGGGAGCTGAAATAGACCAAAAGATTATGGAAGAGCTTAATAACTTTAATGCTGATGTTAAAAATTATGAATATAGTACCGAAGTATTAAATAAAATAGAGGATAGAAAGCAAGTCATTACCGATGAAGTTAATGCTCAGATTGATCAGATTAATAAATATAGAGAAAATGCCAAAATGCAAACCTATGTAAAGCCTATAGTAAACAAGGGTAGAAAGCTAAGAAAATTAGAAGATCATTTAAGAAATGTGAAGTAGAATAACTAATAGTTGTTTTTTAAACAATTATAGTATATAGAATATGTAAAAACAAAAATATTTGTGAACGATCAAACTAAAAATGGTTCTGAAGAACTCAAGTATTTATCATCAGATAAAAGCTTAAAACCGCAAAAAGTTGGAAGAAATATTTACAGAACTAAGCTCAAATCCTACTAATGATTTTTTTTCTGAAGGAAGAGAAGATTCTCAACCGCAAGAACGAAATTGGAAATTATTTAAATGATTGATATATAGCTCTTATGTCATTCCTGCAAAAGCAGGAATCCAGAAAAATAACTTCAATATTGATACAGAAGTTACATATTTGATGAAATAAGCATATAAGAAACAAGTTTTTTTATGCTTTACTGGATTCTCGTTTCCGTGGGAATGACATTAAGGGTATTTTCCGAACTACGCAACAATGCCTACACGGATTCGAATATATACTGTTGCGTTAATAGCACTTAAGCAATGCCGGAAAACAATAATTAGTTTTCCCTTTATTAATTAATATATACTATCTAATTAAGTTGGTGATTGATTTATTAAGGGGTTTATGAAGAAGCAACATATAATGAACGAGACTTTTTTAGATGCCATTCTAGCTAAGAAATTAGGTACTATTTATACTCCTCCAAAAGAAATCAACGATCCTGACTTTGATGAAGCAGCAAAGCATTTCATCGATCTATTACTTAGAGCCGACCGCTTTAAGCCTGTTAAAACTGCAGTAGTCCATCCGATCGATAAGGAATCATTACTCGGTGCAGTTAGAGCGGCACAATTTAATGTAATAAAACCGGTCTTGATTGGTTCGCAACGTAAAATTAAATCAGTAGCAAAAGTTAATAATGTCGATCTTGAGGATTATCAAGTAATTAATGTTGAGCATAGCCACGAAGCAGCAAAAAAAAAGCCGTAGAGCTTGCGAAGAAAAGAGAAGTTGCAGCTATTATGAAAGGGCGCTTCATACTGATGAGCTTATGTCTGCGGTAGTTCATAAGGAGAATGGACTACGTACCGAACGTCGTATAAGCCATGCTTTCTTAATGGCAGTTGCTACCTTTCCAAAACCGTTCATTATTACTGATGCTGCTATTAATAATATTCGTCCTACTCTAGAAGATAAAGCGTGATATAGTGCAGAATGCTATTGATTTAATGCATATGATCAAAGAAGACAAGCAGGTTAGAGTTGCGGTATTATCGGCAGTTGAGACGGTAACTTCTGCAATCCCTACAACCCTTGATGCTGTTGCTTTATCGAAAATGGCAGATAGAGGGCAAATTACGAATGCTATAGTTGACGGACCGCTTGCGTTTGATAATGCTATCTCTTTATTTGCTGCAGAAGCAAAAGGCATTAGTTCTTCAGTTTCATGAAATGCCGATATATTAGTAGTACCTGATCTTGAATCAGGCAATATGCTTGCAAAGCAGCTAAAATATTGGGGTCAAGCGGTTATGGCGGGTATCGTTTTTGGAGTCCGTGTACCTATTATTTTAACAAGTAGAGCCGATCGTATGGATATGCGTGTTATTTCTTGTGTACTTGCTTCATTTATTTATAATCACACTAAGGCGAAGCTACATATCCAAGCAGGTAAATAATGAAAAATGTTATTTTAATAGCTAATGCCGGCTCATCTAGTTTAAAAATTTCTATTTTTGAAATTCAGAATAAAAAAGTTAAGGATAAAATTTATAATATTTTTTTAGAAAAAATGATAATAAAATATTATTTCATATAAATAAAAAACAGGCATCTGCTACCGACATTAAAGATGATGCTATTGAAATGATGATTGATCTTTTTGAGGATTGGTGGAAAAAACAAGAAAATCTCAAGTTAATTGCAACCGGTCCCCGTATTGTCCATGGCGGGGAAATTTTTAATAAACCGGTTATTGTTAATGAAAAAGTTAGTGAAAATTTAAGAGCATTAATACCTCTAAGCCCCTTGCATCAACCTTATAATTTGCAGGTACTGGATTTATTTCTTCAAAAATATAAAGAAATCTCACATATAGCTTGTTTTGATACGTCGTTTCATTTTACCAATCCTCCTATTACAAAAGCTTTCGGTTTACCGAAAAAATATTATGATAAAGGGATAATTCGTTACGGTTTTCATCGGTTATCATATAAATATGTTAGCAGCCATTTTAAAGAAATGACAAAGGAAGATTTACCTACAAAGACTATTATAGCTTATTTAGGAAGTGGTAGTAGTCTATGTGCTATTAAAAACGGTCTTAGTCTAACAAATTCCATGGGTTTTAGCATACTTGACGGTGTTATGATGGGTACAAGGACAGGTAACCTTGATCCTGGAGTAGTGTTATATCTTATCGATCATGAGCAAATGACTACAAAAGAAGTAACCGTTACTATATAAGAGAAATCAGGATTACTTGGTATGTCCGGTGAGAGCTCCGATATGAGTACTTTGCTTGCCAATAACTCACCTGATGCTAAATTTGCTATAGATTTATTTATGTATCGCATTGTACTTGAAATAGGTAAGCTAACTGCTGCACTTGAGGGAGTTGATTGTCTAATTTTTACTGCCGATGTTGGACAAAATTCTGCTGTAATACGAGAAATGATTACTGAAAAACTTTTATGGCTAGGCATTAAATAGATGATGCAAAAAACCAAAAAAATGAGCATCTAATAAGCGCTGAAAGCAGTAAGGTTAAAGTTTTCGCTGTGCCGACAAACGAAGAGTTAATCATCGCTGAGGAAGTGATAAAGTTTTTATAACACAAATTGGTTAATTTTTAATTACTTATACCTCTATTTTTCTTTATTAACTTTTTTTGAAATAAAATATATGCAACTATAGGTATATTTTTAACTTAAATTTTGGGGGAAGTTATGCCGGAAGATTTTGATTAAAAAGAAAGCAGAAAAACAAATAAAGGATATTAAAAATAATAAGATAAATCCATATAATGATGCAATGAAGAAAGATTCTAGAGTGGGGGTTATGCAGAGGCAAGTTATAGCTAAAAACGCAGCAGCAGGTTATAAGACAGCATTAAAAATAGAGCAGCAAGCAAAAGAAGCAGGTATTAGTTTAGATAAAGATACTATGAGACGCTTAGAGAAAATAACAAGTCGTTATATAGAAGCTGCTAAGAAAGCAGAATTTTAAAAATTTCAAAGTGATCAAGCTCATAAAACGCGTCAACAAAAAGCTGAAGCATTTAGGAGACAACAGCTGCTGCTAAAAAACAAAGAAAAGAAGATTATAGGACAGGTGGGTGGGGTAAATAATTAAATTATAATTTTATTGCGTTAATTGGTACTGTCTACTATTTTAAACGTATGTCTGTACTTCATGCCACAATCTTAACCGTTTTTCCTGAAATGTTTCCTGGGACTCTAGGACATTCTTTAGCAGGACAAGCACTAAATAAAAATATTTGGTCATATGACGTTATTAATATTCGAGATTTCGGTTTAACTAAGCATAAAAATATTGATGATGAGGCTTATGGTGGTGGTAACGGGCTTATAATGCGTCCTGATGTTCTAGGCAGTAGCATAGATCATGCTCTTGCTTTAAATCCTAATGCTGAAATGTACTATCCTTCACCTCGCGGTAGAGTCTTTACCCAAAGCTTTGCTAAAGAGATGTTGAAAAATAAAAACTTCATATTCTTATGTGGACGTTACGAAGGGATTGACGAACGTGTAATTGAAGAGTATAATGTTAAAGAAATTAGTGTAGGTGACTACATTTTATCCGGCGGAGAAATACCTACCCTCACCATTCTCGATTGCTTAATTAGACTACTGCCAGGTGTTTTAATGAACCAAAATACCTTATCTTCTGAGTCTTTTGAAGAAGACGGGGAATTTAAGGGCGGGCTTGAATGCGGACTATATACAAGACCTGAAATTTGGCGTGATCGAGCTGTACCGAGTGTTTTGTTATCCGGTAACCACAGGCTAATTAATGAATGGAAAAAAAAGCAATCATATATGATTACTAAATTACGCCGTCCGGAGTTACTTAAAGATTTATAGAGTTAAGGAGTTAAAAAATGAATATTATTGACCGCTTTGAACAGGAAAATATTTCAAAGCGTACTGCAAATAAAAAAATTCCTGAGTTTGAAGCCGGCGATACAGTTAAGGTAACTGTTAAAATTATTGATAGATCGATTGAGAAAGACGGTAAGGAAAAATTAACGGAAAGATTTCAAGCTTATGAAGGTGTAGTTATCGCAAAAAGAAATCGCGGTATTACTTCATCTTTCTTAGTACGTAAAATTAGCCACGGTGAAGGAGTTGAAAGACGCTTTATGACTTACTCGCCGATAGTACACTCTATTGATGTAGTAAAATACGGAGTAGTTCGTCGTGCTAAACTTTATTATTTAAGAAATAGAAGTGGTAAGTCGGCTAGAATTAAAGAGAGACATATCCCTATTGCTAAAACTAAGGCAGCAAAAGCTTAAATATATTTGTATCTCTTATGTCATTACTGCGAAAGAGTCCGTTGCTATGTGAATACTAAATACGTCATTGCGAGCAGCCGTAGGCTGCGTGGCAATCTCATGAAATAATAACAAACTCCTGAGATTACTTCATCAATTACTTCGTAATTTCCTCGCAATGACGTATGCCTCAAATCCCTAAAGTATCTCTATAAAGCTCAAGCATGGTGTCCTGCTCGGCAAGTTTATCTTTATCCAATTTCTTTAGTTTCAATATAGATTTCATAGCTTTAACATCAAATCCATGTGAAGAAGCATCTTGGAAGATATCTTTTACTTCTTGAGATAAATCAGCTTTTTCTTGTTCTAATCTTTCTATTTTGCTTATATATTGCTCTAATTGTTCTTTTACTATTACTTCTGACATAAAAAATCATTTAACCTTTTTGAATTTACTATATAATACAAATATAATCCTTATTCAACAAGATATATAATAATGCAAATTTATCCTTTAAGACTTTTACCTAATAAAATCGATTTTGATTTTATGAATTTTAAAAAAGTTAGCTACACTTTCTCAATTATTTTATCACTCATTAGCTTTATTTGGATCGGTATATATAAATTTAATTTCGGTATTGATTTTGTTGGCGGTATAGTTATTGAAGTAAGGCTTGATCAAGCTCCTGATTTGCCAAAAATGCGTGTGGTTCTAGGCAAGCTTGGAATAGGTGAGGTGGTCTTACAGAATTTCGGTAGTGAGCGTGATTTATCGATTAGATTCGGTAGTAGTAGCGAAGAAAATCTCATGAAAAATATTGAGTTAATTAAAGCATCTTTGCAAAGTAATTTTCCGTATAAGTTTGAATATCGTAAGGTAGATTTTGTCGGTCCGCAAATCGGTAGGCAGCTAATAGAAGCGGGGGCTATGGCGATGCTATTCTCTTTCTTAGCAATTATGGTTTATATTTGGGTGCGTTTTGAGTGGTATTTCGGTCTTGGTATACTTATCGCCTTAGTGCATGACGTAATACTCGCTCTTGGGTTTATGAGTATGACAAAGCTTGATTTTAACTTAAGTACTATTGCTGCAGTGTTAACTATTATAGGTTATTCCGTTAATGATTCGGTAGTAATATATGATAGGATTAGAGAAAATTTACGTAAATATCATAAAAAAAATATCACGGAAATTATAAATTTAAGTATTAATGAGACTTTATCAAGAACTATTTTAACTGTCATTACCACGCTACTTGCCAATTTAGCTCTTATTCTTTTTGGTGGTGAGGCAATCCGTAGTTTTAGCGTACTTGTATTTTTTGGGATAATAGCCGGTACTTATTCCTCAATTTTTATCTCTGCTCCAATACTTACAATGTTTGTTAATAGGAAGTTTAATAAAAAAGTAATAGAAAGGTAAAGAATCGTCATTGCAAGCAGGCATTGTTGCGTGGACGGGCCGTAGGCTGCGGTGACAATCTCAGGATTTTGGCACAAGATTGCTTCGTCAAAATTTTCAATTTTTCCTCGCAATGACGTTTTTAAGCCATAACGAGAATAGTTTATGCTAAAAGAAGAAGACAAAATTTTTACTAACCTGTATGGGCAGCAAAGCCATGATTTGAAATCTAGCAAGAAGCGAGGCGATTGGGATAATACTAAAGCTTTGCTTGATAAAGGTAGAGATTTCATCGTTGAAGAGGTTAAGAAATCAGGGCTTAGAGGGCGAGGAGGTGCTGGATTTTCTACCGGTATGAAATGGTCATTTATGCCTAAAAATTCAGAGAAGCCTTGCTATTTAGTAGTAAATGCCGACGAGTCTGAGCCTGGCACTTGTAAGGATCGTGATATATTAAGGTTTGAGCCGCACAAATTAATAGAAGGTTGCTTGGTTGCAAGCTTTGCTATAGGAGCGAATAATTGTTATATCTATATTAGAGGTGAGTTTTATAATGAAACCTCTAATATTCAGCGTGCCTTAGATGAAGCATATAAAGAAGGGTTAATAGGAAAGAATGCTTGCGATTCGGGCTTTGATTGTAATATTTATTTACATCGTGGGGCGGGTGCTTATATTTGTGGCGAAGAAACGGCATTGCTTGAAAGCTTAGAGGGCAAAAAAGGTATGCCTCGTTTAAAACCGCCTTTTCCTGCCGGCTTTGGGTTATATGGCTGCCCGACTACTATAAATAATGTTGAGTCTATCGCAGTAGTGCCAACCATTTTAAGACGAGGAGCTAGCTGGTTTGCCGGTATAGGTAAACCTAACAATACGGGAACTAAGATTTTCTGCATATCAGGGCATGTTAACAAGCCTTGTAATGTTGAAGAAGCAATGGGAATTTCGTTGAAAGAATTGATTGAGAAATATGCGGGCGGTGTTCGTGGTGGATGGGATAATCTTAAAGCCATAATCCCGGGCGGTTCTTCCGTGCCTTTACTTCCTAAGTCATTATGTGAAGTGGATATGGATTTTGATAGTTTAAGAACTGCAGGTTCCGGACTTGGTACAGGCGGTATTATAGTTATGGATAAATCTACCGATATTATTTATGCAATAGCAAGGCTTAGTAAATTTTACATGCATGAATCTTGCGGGCAATGTACTCCTTGTCGTGAGGGTACGGGCTGGATTTGGCGAGTTATGATGCGGCTAGTTAAAGGTAATGCCAAAAAATCTGAGATAGACGAACTCCTTAACGTTACGAAAGAAATAGAGGGGCATACTATCTGTGCTTTAGGTGATGCGGCAGCTTGGCCGATTCAAGGGCTGATACGTCATTTTAGAAGCGAGATTGAGGCGAGGATAAAGAGTTATAGCGTGGTTTGACTTTATCGTCATTGCGAGGAGATATTACCCACGTGGATACTACTAAGCCGTCATTGCGAGCGACTGTAAGGAGAAAGGGGCGTGGCAATCTCATGAAATAATAACAAACTCCTGAGATTACTTCGTCAATTACTTTGTAATTTTCTCGCAATGATGATTCCAATTTATAAATAATTAAGAGATTATGCAAACAGATAATACAAAATCAAACACTAATAAAACAGCTAAGCAAGAGTGGGGGTCTTTTGCTTTTGTAATATGTATCGCTTTACTTATTAGAATACTTATTATGGAGCCGTTTACCGTTCCGACCGGGTCTATGAAAGCAACCATACTTGAGAATGACTATATATTTTCTACGAAATATAGTTATGGTTATAGTAATTATTCTTTATCTTTTTTTGATTTTATTCCTCTTTTTAAAGGGCGAATATTTGCTCGTGAACCGGAGCGTGGCGATATTGTAGTTTTTCGTCCGCCTCACGATATGAGTGTTAGATATATAAAGCGTTTAATAGGGCTACCCGGCGATAAAATTCAATTGATTGATGACGTAATATATATTAACGACAAAAAAATAGAACGCACGGAAGTTGGAACTTATATAAGCGAAGAGGGGATAAAATATTTAAAGTTTAAAGAAACACTGCCAAACGGTAGAACATATTTTTCTTATAAGCTTGCTCCTATTTATGGCGTTATATATAATGATAGATACGGTAATACGGATGTTTTTTATGTACCTGAAGGGAAATATTTCTTTTTAGGGGATAATAGAGATCAGTCAAATGATAGTAGAGTAAATCTTGGATTTGTACCGTTTGAAAATTTTATTGCTAAAGCACAATTTATTTGGTTCTCAACAAAAATAACTTGGTGGGATAATGATATAGGAGTTATTAATCTAGTACTAAAGTTAAAGCCATGGATTGAATCTGTTAGGTTAAATCGAATTTTCAGAAATCTTTATAACACAGATGCGTAATGGAACCATTTGAGAAGTTAGAAAAGCTACTTAGCTATAGTTTTAAAAATAAAGAGCTTTTAATAGAGGCGTTGAGTCACCCGTCTTTAAGGCAACATCACGAGTACAAGGATGATAAAGATTATGAACGATTAGAATTTCTAGGTGATGCCGTATTAAATTTAGTAATCACAGAAATTTTATTTAGAAATTTTGCAAATTATAATGAGGGGAATTTAGCTAAAATTAGATCATATTTGGTTTGCAAAGAAACAATATGCATGGTTGGAGCTAAACTTACTTTAAAAAATTATATAATTATGACTCATGGTGAAGAAGTAGCAGGTGGGCGTGATAATCTTAATAATATAGAAAATGCCATGGAAGCTTTAATTGCAGCTATATATCTTGATAGCAATATTGAAACAACCCATGATATTATCGAGAAGTTATGGGCAGAATTTATAAAAGTTCAGAATTTAACGGATTATGACCCAAAAACTGCTTTACAAGAATGGGCTCAAGCTAGTGACCATCACCTACCTATATATCGTCTGATAAAAAGAGAAGGAGCCTCCCATTCATCGACTTTTACGGTTCTTGTAAAAGTAAAAGATTATGAACAAACAGGCACTGGTCACGCAATAAAAGAAGCAGAGAAAAACGCAGCACGAAGCTTATTGCATAGACTTAAAAATGACTAATAGACATCTTGCCAAACCAGCTTATAGAGAGGAATTTAAAGGAGACACGGAAGCACTTGCCGCCGTAGCGTACACACTAGTACGCGAGGATGTGAGTACTGGATCGACGTCTAAATTACCTCTAGAAGTGAAGTTTGGGAAGATGTCTAATCAGAAAACGGTATCGGTTTGTATAATCGGGCGACCTAATAGCGGAAAATCAACTTTATTAAACAGAATAATCGGTGAGAAGCTTTCAATCGTTACCCCAAAAGTTCAAACTACTAGGTCAATTATTACCGGTATTATTACCTTAAAAGATACGCAGGTAATTTTATACGATACGCCTGGTATATTTGAACCGAAAGGGAGCTTAGAGAAAGCAATGGTAAGATGTGCGTGGTCTAGTTTGCATAGTGCGGATTTAGTTCTGTTAATTATTGATAGTCTAAAGTCGTTTGATGATATAACGCATAATATTTTAGATAAGCTTCGCTCACTTAATATTGTTCCGATATTTTTATTGAACAAAATAGACATCGAATCAAAATATCTAAATGAAATTAAAGCTTTTTTAACAGAAAATCATCCTGATAGCTTGCTTTTTCCTATATCTGCTTTATCATGCAAAAATATTGATGGATTACTTGAATATATAACAAGTAAGGCTAAAATTTCTCCTTGGCTTTATGCGGAAGACGACATAACGGATTTACCTATGCGTTTTATTGCAGCAGAAATTACAAGAGAGCAGTTATTTTTAAATTTGCAGAAAGAACTCCCTTATAAATTAACCGTACAAACCGAAAAATGGGAAGAGCTTAAAGACAAATCCGTAAAGATTAATCAAGTTATAGTAGTTTCAAGAGAGAGCTATAAAACTATAATACTCGGTAAAAACGGCTCTAAAATCAAAGAAATAGGAGCAAAATCCCGAATGCGAATGGAGAGGTTTTTTGGATTTCCTGTTCATTTATTTTTATTCGTTAAGGTGCGTGAGTTGTGGGAGAATAATCAAGAATTTTATCAATATATGAAGATATAAAGCTGTCACCCTGTGGCTTGACAGGCTTTGTTGGATGGTTTTCGATGTCATCCCCGCTTTCGCGGGAATGACATAAAAGCCATATAATAATGCCAATAAAAATAACATTAAATAATCATGATAATACTTGGCATTGATCCGGCACTTGGGAGTCTTGGATGGGCAGTAGTGGCAAAGGAGACCGCACAGTTGAAATATTTAGCTAGTGGTATTATTAAAACAAATAGTAAGGATGAAATTCATCATAGACTTGCTTTTATTAACAGTACATTAGAAAAAGTAATATTAGAATATCAACCAAATATGGTAGCGATTGAAGAAACATTTGTTAATATTAATAGTGTAACTTCTTTAAAGCTTGGATATGCTAGAGGGGCGATAATGTCGCTGGTCGGTAGATATAATTTGGACATGCGAGAGTTTAAGCCAAATACGGTAAAAAAAACCATAACGGGATATGGGCATGCAGAGAAAGACCAAATTTTGCATATGATAAAGCTTTTGCTGCCTGGCACTTCCTTAATTACCAATTCCGATGAAGCTGACGCGGTAGCGATTGCCTATACCTGCTTAGTTACAAAAAATTATTAAAATGAATCCAATAATAATATTAGTTGCCCCGCAAATGGGTGCGAATATCGGTGCTACTGCAAGAGCAATGAAGAATTTTGGCTTAAATGAGCTTAGAATCGTAGCTCCAAGAGACGGCTGGCCTAACGAGCAAGCAGGTAGTAATGCAGTCGGAGCGGTTAATATTATAGATCATGCAAAAATTTTTGATAGCCTAGAGGACAGCATTAAAGACCTCGAATATTTATATGCTACTACTTGCATTAAAAGGGCTATGAATAAAGATTATGTATTTTCACAAAATTTACCTTTAGATTACCCAAATTCTGAAAAAGTCGGGATAATGTTCGGGCGGGAAAATAATGGGCTTAGCAACGAAGAAATCGCATTTGCTAATAAGATTATTACTATTAATACAACCGAATTTCGCTCATTAAACATTGCTCAAGCGGTTATTATTATATGCTATGAGTTGTTTCGTAATTCTACGCCCAGAGAGGATGTACATAACATTCAAAAATTAGCTACTAAAGAAGAAATAGAGCATTTTTTAGTAAATTTATTCGGCAAACTCGATAAAGCCCGATTCTTCAAGGCTCCCGACAAAAAACCTGCTATACAACAAAATATCACTAATATATTTACACGTATAAATAGTCTCTCTTCCACTGAAGTCCAAACTCTGCAAGGTATTATTAAATCTTTAAATCAATGATATTTATATTTAGTAATTTCTTAAGTTCAGGAACATAATTTCTTATTCGGTTATATATTTCGTTGGCAAGCTTTTTATTGTAAGTATGCGATCAGTAAGCGTATAAATCCATAAACTCTCATCATTTATAATACCGGCAACAAAAGCTTCCTTTATCACTTCTTTAGGATAGTAAAGAACTGTGCCTTTTTGAGAAAAATATTCTTTTAAAAACTTCCAAGCGAGTTCAAAAGTAAATTCAAATCTTTGTATAGTGGCATCAATATAAGCCCTATCTTCTGTTGTCGGTTTTAAATAAATATCTTCAAGCGTCATAAAAGCTTTACGAAATTTAAGTTTAAGGTTTATTTTTGACATATATAATTTTTTTCTCTTTTAATATATTTTTATAAAGTTCAGAGCTTATTTTAGTACTTTCAAACCTTACACAATCTATTTTTAAAAGCGTGTTGGCATCCTCTATAATAGACATAACTTCTAGCCATTCTTGATCTGTAATATTAGGGCAAATAATTGCAATATCAATATCGGAACGCTCATCGTTATTCCCTCTAGCATGAGAGCCAAAAAGCCATATTTCGTTGACAAACGGTAAAGATTTTAGCTTATTAATGAACATATATGATTGTATATCTTTATCCATATAATTACCAGCTTTTGATTAAAGATTTAATAATTTCAGCTACTCTTTCTGCTTCATTTAAGGGTTTGTAGCTATATTCTTCTAGAGCAATAGCCGACTTATCAAAAATTCTTGCTATCTTCTGTTCTACTAACTGCTTTATAAAAATCTTATGCTTTGAAGAATTAAAGTTTGGTGGGCAGAATATATAAAGAGGCTTGCCGCTTGAAGCTGCTTCACTGCACATTGAGATTGAGTCGGCCGTAGAGATTATATATTTTGCCTTGGAGAGCATAGCTATATAAGGATTATAGCCTGTGTCTTCGTTCGGGTCATAAATAATTATGGAAGATGGCATATTATTTTTAATAATTGATTTTATAGTGTGTGGTGTACGTCTACTAAAACTAATGAAAAAAGGTATTTTTTGATTAGTATATATTTTATTTAATAATGAAGCAAATAAAACTGCTTCATCTTCATGGAAATTAAATTTTTTATTATTCCCACCGATTATCACTGCAATAAACTGTTTAAGATTAGAATAATGTTTTTGGAGTTCCAAGTTCGCCGTGGCGAACTTTTCGGTTACGTTGTTGATAGCTCCGTTGATGGGGATGATGTTTTTAAAGTCCTCATTGCAAGGAAATACGAAGTATTGACGAAGCAATCTAGTAAAAAAGTCCTGAGATTGCTTCAGCCACTTTGTGGCTTCGCAATGACGTTGGTCATGATAAGGCAGAATAACGGCATCAAATGCATTGTAAGGAAGATTAGGCTGCATTATTTGTATTAACTTGATATTTTTAAATTTCTTTTTTAAATAAAATGCTAGTACTGCCGTTCTTCTTCCAGCGGTAATTATCATATCAGGCGGGGACTTATCCAAAAGATACTGCAATAGCTTACTTTTTATATGAATAGGATAATATTTTAGTAAAAAGTTCGGTAGCTTAGCTAAGCAATTATATTCAAGCTTAATTGTTGTATATTCTTCCGTTAATTTTTCAGCAAGTGCAATAGCCTGATGGGTGTTGCCTGTTCTATCATCTGCCAATACGTGTATTTTCATTGTAAATACTTCTCTAAAGGCAATGTTAATAAGTTTGTTAGAGGTAGTGATTTATCGCAAGCCTCGGCTATTTGCGGTGTGATCGGAATTTGAGCGATTAGTGGTATATTATATTTTTGCGATAAATGTCCGCCGCTATTATTTTTAAGCATATAGCTCATATTTTCAATTATTCCCAAAATAGGTAAATTTAGTTTTTGATATAAATCTATAGAACGTATTACGTCTATTTCTGATATTTTTTGTGGTGTAGTTACGATTATTACGTCGTCTAAATGATAATTTTCTAGTATACTTAAATGAATATCACCTGTTCCCGGCGGCATATCGATAATTAAATAATCTAAATTATCCCATTTTGTTAACGATAATAATTGATAAATAGTCTTACTCGCCATAGGACCACGCCAAATAATTGCCGAGTGGTCTTTAACGAAGAAGCCTATAGACATAATTTTGATGCTTTGAGCAAGTACCGGTATTATTCGCCCATCTTTCGTTTCCGGTACTTCGTTAATGCCGAATATATGCGGAATTGACGGACCATAAATATCCGCATCTACTATCCCGACTCGGTAATTTTCTAGACTTAACTGCTGAGCAATAAGAGCCGATATTGTAGATTTTCCGACTCCGCCTTTACCTGACGCTACTAAGATAATTTTTTTTACATTTTCTACAAAATGTTTTGGTTTTTGAACTTTTTTCTCCATCGGTTTACTTTCGGTAAAAACAATTGTTATTTTATTTACTTCCGAAATCTCGTTAAGTTTATTAATTGCCTTAAGTCTAATTTCTTCGGCTTCTAACTTGTTTTTACCTGATATATCTATTGAGAAACCGATATTATTACCTTTAATTATAATATCCGATATAACTTCATTTAAAAAAGTACCGTCTTTAAAGGTAATATGCTGAATTTTATCTATAATTTGTCGTTGGTGTAAATTCGCCATAATTAAATTTCCTTTTTAAAGCTGTTGAAGCTCATAACTTGACGTTATATACTATAGTATATATAATTATCTCATCTTTAAAATAATATAAAACAACAAAGCAAATGCTTAATAAAAAATATATCTCAATTTTAAAAAAATCCCCATGGAAAGATTTTGATTCTGATAAAGAAGATAACATATTCACAAGACCGCGTAAAAATCAATTTAATTTTGATCAATTTCAATTCCCGTTTAATTTCAATGCTAAAACAATAATTTTAGCTGTTGTCGCAGTGGTTGCTTTATGGCTCGCTTCGGGTATTTATGAAATAAAAGAAGGCGAAGAAGCAGCAGTAATAAGATTTGGGCGTTTTGTGCGTAAGGGCTACCCCGGGCTTAATTATCATTTACCGGCGCCTTTTGAAAAGATAATAGTTGAGAAAGTTAAACAATCACGCCGGATTGAGATTGGTTATCGTACAAATAGCTCTCTGCGTAGCGGTGGCGATAATACTAAAAATATTGCCGGTGAAAGTATAATGCTCACCGGTGATGAAAATATCGTTGCTTTAAATTGTGACGTAATGTGGCATATTAATAATCTTGAAGATTTTATTTTTAACTTACAAAGACCTGAAGAAACAGTAAAAGCAACAGTCGAGAGTGCCGTTAGGGAAGTTATAGGTAATACTCCTATTTCTTGGGTATTATCTGATCAAAAGCAGGAGATTACTTATAAAATAGAGAAATTAGCACAGAAGATATTGGATAGTTATAATGCCGGCGTTATGATTGAGAAAGTACAATTATTAAAAGCCGAGCCGCCTGCCGAAGTAATAGACGCTTATAGAGACGTGCAAACTTCAAAAGCAGATAAAGAAAAAGAAATAAATCAAGCTCAAGCCTATAATAATAAGATTTTGCCGGAAGCTAGAGGAGCGGCTGCAAAGATTATACAAGAAGCAGAAGGTTATAGAGAAGAAGTTATATCGAAAGCAGAAGGTGATAGCCAAAGATTTAATGCTATTTATAAACAATATGCTACAGGTAGGCAAGTAACTAGAGATAGATTATATTTAGAAGTAGTCGAAGAGATATTAGGTGGTTCAAATAAAACGATTATTAATAATGCACTACTGCCGCACATGGCTATTAAACCATAGGTGGGCGATGTCATTCCCGCGAAAGCGGGAATGACATCGAGCGTGTTTTTCACGCTATACACGAATGACACTAAACAACAAGGAATATTAAATGCAACAAAAGATTTATTATATAATTTTTACAATTGTTTTTGGGCTGATACTGATTTCTAGCTCCTTATTTTCAGTTGACCAACGCCAATCTGCAGTAGTATTCCAGTTTGGTGAGGCAGTTAGAACTATAGAAAATCCAGGACTGAATATTAAAATCCCGTTTATTCAAAATGTTGAGTTTTTTGATAAGCGTCTTTTAGATGTTGAGGTTGAGGCAAAAGAATTAACGGCTGCTGATGGTAAACGAGTTATTGTTGACGCCTACGCCAAATTCCAAATTAATAATCCCGTAATGTTTTATAAAACGGTACATGATTATCAAGGTGTGAAAATTAGGCTGACTCGTAATCTTGAATCGTCAATGCGTAAGGTGATAGGTAAAATCTCGCTAAGTAGCCTTTTAAGTCAGGAACGTAGTAACGTAATGTTAAATATCTTAAGTCAAGTAGATGGTGAAGCTAAAAGCTTCGGTATTGATGTTGTAGATGTTAGAATTTTAAGAGCAGACTTACCAAAAGAAAATAGTGCGGCTATTTATCGTCGTATGCAAACGGCACGTGAAAAAGAAGCAACCCAAATTAGAGCGGAAGGACAAGAAGAAAGCGTGCGTATTCGTTCAAAAGCAGATAAAGAAAGTAAAATAATACTTGCTAAAGCTTATCGAGATGCACAAATTATTAAAGGTAACGGCGATGAGAAAGCGGCAACAATATATAATTCTGCTTATTCAGTCGACCCGGAATTTTATAAATTTTATAGATCACTTTTAGTATATAAAAATTCTTTAAAGAAAGAGAATACTAATTTTGTAATTTCACCGGATGCTGAAGTTTTAAAATATCTAAATCTAACTAAGTAGTATACTAGTCTATCTACTTTTTATTTACTTGGAGTATATGGTTAATCTGAAAATAGTTCTTGTTATAATAGTTTTGATATCAAGTAACGTTGTTCTAGCACAAGAAAATAGTAAGTCTTTAAAAGTAGCAGATCAAGAAGAGAATGAATTTACGGAAATAAATTCTGCTCCTTTAAAAGTCGGTGAAGCCGCCCGTTATAGCTTTGCCGATATAGTTGAACCGTTAATTCCTGCAGTCGTTAATATTTCAACAATAGAATATGTTAATAGTAAATCGGAAAATGCCGAGAAAGATCCTCTGCAAGAAAAAGTTAATGATTTTTTAGAAAAGCTTAATATACCGCTGAATTTGGAAGAGGTCGATCAAACTCCGAAAAGTGTTCCGCTTGGTTCAGGATTTATTATTGAACCTAACGGCTTAATAGTGACAAACTATCATGTAATTGCAAATGTTGATAAAATTAATATAAAACTTGCAGATAATACCGAATTATCGGCTAAATTAATAGGTAATGATACTAAAACAGATTTAGCTCTCTTAAAAATAGATAGCGAGGAACCTCTACCTTTTGTTGAGTTTGGAGATTCAAATGATGCAAGAGTAGGAGATTGGGTTATTGCGATCGGTAATCCGTTCGGTAATCTAGGCGGTACGGTGACAAGCGGTATTATTTCTTCTAAAGGGCGGGATATCGATATAGATACGGACAATATAGTCGATAATTTTATTCAAACGGATGCTGCAATTAATAACGGTAATTCCGGTGGTCCTATGTTTAATTTGGATCAGAAAGTAATCGGCGTAAATACGGCAATTTTTTCACCGCTCGGTACTAATATAGGTATCGGTTTTGCAATACCGTCAAATACTGCAAAGCCTATAATCGAACGTCTTAAGAAAGATGGAAAAGTAAGTAGAGGACGCCTTGGAGTAACAATACAAGATTTAACCGAGGAAATTTCTGAAGGGCTAGGACTTAAAGATACTAGGGGGGTGTTAGTGGCTAAAGTACAAGAAGACGGTCCAGGTGATAAAGCAGGAATTAAAACAGGTGATATAATAATGGAATTTGCAGATATACCGGTTAAAAATACTAAAAAATTACGTGTAATTATTGCAGATGCTCCTATTGATCAGGAAGTAAAAGTAAAAATACTTCGCGATAAAAAGGAGCTTGAATTACCTATTAAAATTACTTCGGATAATGAAGAAGTTACCAAAGATTCTACAGAAAAGACCAATAAGAAAGACATAACAAATAAAGAAGAAAATAATTTATCTATTACTAAAAATAATATTACTTTTGGTAATTTGACTGAAGAACTAAGACAAAAATATACTATTCCTCAAGATAAAATAGGAATAGTTATAACCAATATTGATGAAGGAGAAAGTAGCTTCAAAATTGGTGATCTAATAACCAATATTAATCAGGAAAGCATAGACGATATAAGTAAGCTAGAAGAATTATATGAAAATGCTAAAAAATCAGATAAGCAAAATATTTTGCTCCTGATTGAAAGGGGTAGTAGTAATATGTTCGTACCATTGCAGGTTATGTAAGATATAGTTTTCTATGTCATTCCCGCGAAGGCGGAAATGACATAGAATGTAAAAATAATACCTAAATAATTTATGAATGAAAAAATAGCAATTTTAAGTGCATATAGTTTTGTTAATATAAAAGAACCGGCGAATTTGATACCGAAACTTTTGCTTATCGGTAAAAGAAAATATGTTAGAGGTACTATTTTATTAGCTAATGAAGGCTTTAACGGTTCTTTTTCAGGTTCATATGAAAATGTAAATCTTGTACTTGAAGAATTGATAAAGCTGACCGGTCCCAAAGATGTTAACGTTAAAATAAATTATAGTGATGTTCATCCTTTTCAGAAATTGAAAGTCAGACTTAAGAAAGAGATCGTAGCAATGAACGTTGATGATTTAAATGTTGATTTGTTTAAAGGCGAATATATAGAGCCGAAAGATTGGGATGAATTTATCACAAAACAAGATGTTATAGTAATAGATACTCGAAATGATTATGAAATAGAGGTCGGTACATTTAAATCAGCAATTAATCCTAATACCAAAACATTTAAACAATTTCCTGCTTGGGTTCAGCAGAATCAAGAATTGCTCAAAGGTAAGAAAATTGCTATGGTTTGTACAGGTGGTATCAGGTGTGAAAAATCCACCAGCTTACTTAAAAGCATAGGTTATGATGAGGTATATCATTTAAAGGGTGGAATACTGCAATATCTAGAAGATACACAAAACAAGAACAATTTATGGCAAGGTGAATGTTTTGTCTTCGATGATAGGAGAGCAGTGACAGATGATTTATCGCCCGTAGAAAGATATTGGTTGCAGAGATAGACGTCGTTGACCGATTGAAACGTGTAGTATGTCATTCCCGCAAAAGCGGAAAAGAGAGCTTTTAATTTTAAAAATTCAGTATATGTGTATTTTTTAATTACTGGATTCCTGCTTTCGCGGGAATGACATAACCCTTTTTTATTTATTAGAAATATATGACTAAAACCAAACAAGAAATTTATAATAAGCGTCCAACTTCGCCGCATTTAACTATATATAAGCCGCAAATAAGTTCTGCATTATCAATTTTGCATCGTATGACCGGTGTAGCTTTGTTTTTTGTGGTGTCAATCTTGGTGTGGTGGTTGATTCTTAGTAAATATGACAATAATTATTTACAGCTTGCTGAATGCTGTATTATAAAAATATGCTTAGTAGCTGTTAGCTACGCTTGGTTTTATCATTTATGTAACGGCATTCGGCATTTATTTTGGGATATCGGGTACGGTTTTTCTATAAAATTGGTTAATATCACCAGTTGGTGTGTAGTGGTAGGATCTGTATTATTAACGGTATTGTTATGGGTGTAGTAATTAAAAACGTCATTGCGAGGAGATGCGTAGCATCGACGTGGCAATCTCAGAAATAATAACAAATACTGAGATTTCTTCGTCAATTGCTATGCAATTTCCTCGCAATGACGAAAAGCTAAAACAAATAATAGAGAAAATTAATGGTATATGATTTTAAAGCAGAAATTGTAAAAGCAAAAAATAGCGGTTCTGCTAAAAGCGGTTCTCATCATTGGTTATTGCAAAGAGTAACGGGGATTATATTAGCTTTATGTTCTGTGTGGCTAATATATTTTACGTTAACCAACAAAAATAATGATATAAATATTATTATGTGGGAGCTTAAAAAGCCTTTTAATGTAGTAGCTTTGTTAATTATGGTGGTTATTTCGTTGTATCATGCGATGCTTGGTATGCGTGTAGTAATTGAGGATTATATAAGTTGTCACAAATTACGTAATACATTGATTATAATAGTGCAATTATTTTGCATTGTGACTATTGTAGCTTTTGTAGTAGCAATGTTTTATAAAGGATAAAAATTGTCACCCCGCGGCTTGACCGCGGTATCCAGAAAACAATTTATAGCATTATTGTGTATTGAATTACTGGACTCCATGGTCAAGCCATGGGGTAACAGAGGTCACGTATCAAAATAGTAAAAAATTAATTTAATGACCAAAGCGTATAATATCATTCATCATAAATTTGACGTAGTAGTTGTAGGTGCAGGTGGAGCAGGTCTTCGTTCTGCATTCGGTATGGCTAAAGAAGGGCTAAATACCGCTTGTATAACTAAGCTGTTCCCAACCCGTAGTCATACTGTGGCTGCTCAGGGCGGAATTAGTGCGGCTCTTGGGAATATGGGCGAAGATGATTGGCGTTGGCATATGTATGATACGGTAAAAGGTTCTGATTGGTTAGGCGATCAGGATGCCATTGAGTATATGTGCAAAAACGCTCCCGATGCGATTTTAGAGCTAGAGCATTACGGCGTACCTTTCTCAAGAACTGAAGAGGGAAAAATTTATCAGCGTCCTTTTGGAGGAATGACAACAGAGTACGGCAAAGGAAAAGCAGCTCAGCGTACATGTGCTGCGGCAGATCGTACGGGGCATGCCATACTTCATACTTTATATCAACAGTCACTAAAACATAAAGTACAGTTTTTCGTTGAGTATTTTGCTATTGATTTATTGATGGAAGATGGTGAATGTAGAGGCGTAGTTGCGTGGAATTTAGATGACGGTAGTCTGTATTGTTTTAGGGCTCATAATGTAGTGCTTGCAACGGGCGGATACGGGCGTGCTTATTTTTCGGCGACGTCTGCTCATACTTGTACTGGTGATGGGGGCGGTATGGCGATTAGAGCCGGTCTTCCACTGCAAGATATGGAATTTGTACAGTTCCATCCGACAGGTATATATTCGGCGGGCTGTCTTATTACCGAGGGGGCAAGAGGCGAAGGGGGATATCTCGTTAATGCAAACGGTGAGCGTTTTATGGAGCGTTATGCTCCTGCTGCAAAGGATTTAGCTTCAAGAGATGTAGTTTCAAGAGCAATGACTATAGAAATCAGAGAGGGGCGAGGAGTCGGCGAGCATAAAGATCATGTATTTTTACATTTAAATCATTTATTGCCTGAAATTTTACATAGTCGTTTGCCCGGTATCTCTGAGACGGCTAAAATTTTTGCCGGTGTTGACGTGACTAAAGAGCCGATACCGGTACTTCCTACGGTACATTATAATATGGGCGGGATACCGACGAATTATCACGGTCAAGTCATAATCAAAGACGGTAAAAATCATAATAGCGTAGTAAAAGGGCTTATGGCAATCGGTGAAGCTGCTTGCGTATCGGTACACGGTGCTAACCGATTAGGATCAAATTCTTTGCTTGATTTAGTAGTATTTGGTAGAAGTTCTGCATTAAAAGCAGCCGAGCTTATTAAGCCTGCGAGTCCCCACAAGTCTATAAAAGAAGAAAGCCTTGAAAAAATTATAAATAGATTTGATAAAGTCCGTCACGCTAATGGTAATATTTTAGTTGCAGAGTTAAGGCTTAAAATGCAAAGAACTATGCAAAGCCATGCTTCGGTATTTAGAACTCAAGAGGTGCTAGATGAAGGAGCAGGAATGATTAGCGAAATAAGAAGCGGTTATAAAGATATAAAAATTAACGATAAATCTTTAATTTGGAATAGCGATTTAGTAGAAGCCTTAGAGCTAGATAATCTACTTGATCAAGCTTTAGTAACAGTATATTCGGCAGCTGCAAGAAAAGAAAGCAGAGGAGCTCATGCACGTGAAGATTATCCTGATCGTAATGATGGGGATTGGATGAAGCATACTCTTAGCTCTATCGATGAAGCAGGTAAAGTAGTTCTTGATTATAAACCTGTGACTTTAACTACTTTAACCGATGAAGTAACAGCAGTCCCGCCGGCGAAGAGAGTGTACTGATTAATGTTCTTATGTCATTCCTGCGAAAGCAGGAATCTAGAAACCTTTAGTGTCATCCCGCGATTAAATCGCGGGATCCAAAAATGCTTATTTTTTAGATATCGCGGTCAAGCCGCGGTATGACAAGAAAAAAAATATATAAAATATGTTTGAGTATTTAATAAAATTCTATCCAAAAATCTTTTTTATTGTAGAGGGAACTTTGGTAACTTTAAAATATAGTGTTATTGCCGTTATATTTGGTTTAGTAATAGGAATGCTGCTCGCTATTTGTAAGGTACATAAAAATCGTGCTTTAAGGCTTTTTGCAAATTTCTATACTTCTATTTTCAGAGGAACGCCTTTATTAATTCAATTAAGTATTATTTATTTTGCTTCACCTTATATCATAGGCGTTAAATTTAGTGTGTTTATGGCGGGAGCTATTTCTTTTTCTCTTAATTCGGGAGCATATGTTTCCGAAGTAATCAGGGCAGGGATTAATACAGTTGATAAAGGCCAGTTTGAAGCGGCTGAAGCTCTTGCTATTCCAAAGTTTTTAATAACGAAAGATATAATTCTACCGCAAGCAGTTAAAAATATTTTTCCGTCATTAGTAAATGAGCTTATAAATTTGATTAAAGAATCAGCCATTATTTCTATGCTTGGAGAAATGGATTTAATGCGTAGAGCACAAATTGTATCAATTGAAACATATAATTATTTTTTTCCAATGCTTATTGCTGCGTGCTGTTACTATATTTTAGTGATGTTAATCAGTTTTATAGCAAAAATAATTGAGAAAAAAATGATTGTTAATTAAAACATACTTGCTTTTATGGAAAAAGTAATTATAGTTTAAATTTAGTGTAATTTACAAATTATTATAATTTGTATTTAGAAATGATTGAAAATAAAGGGTGGAAATATTTTCTACCCTTTAATTATCGTATATATAAGTTTTTTTGGAGTATTTTTTTTAATGCCGACATATAATCAATTAGTACGTTTTGGGAGAAAGTCAAAAACTCGTAAGACCAAATCTCCTGCCTTAGAATCTAATCCTTTTAAAAGCGGTGTTTGCCTAGTTGTAAAAACCGTTACCCCTAAAAAGCCTAACTCTGCACTGCGTAAGATTGCAACAGTGCGTTTAAGTAATAAAAGAACCGTAAATGCATATATTCCTGGTGAAAAGCATAGTGTAAAGGAACATGATAGGGTGTTAGTAAGAGGCGGTCAGGTTCCTGATCTTCCGGGGGTGAAATATCATATCGTACTCGGTGCTTATGATATTGCCGGAGTTAAAGGACGTAAGCAAGGTCGGTCACGTTACGGTGCTCCTAGTAAACAAGTTGCAGTTACAAAAAAATAAATTATTAGTTGAGAGAAAAAATAAAATGTCACGTCGTCATGCCGCGGAAAAGCGAGTAATTTTACCTGATATGAAATATAACAGTATTTTACTGTCAAGATTTATCAATAATATTATGAAAGAAGGGAAGAAAGCCCTTGCAGAGAAAATTGTTTATTCAGCCTTTAATAAAATTGAAAAGAAGCATAGAGTTGATCCGTATCAAACCTTTAATAATGCTATGCATAACGTGAAGCCGCATTTAGAAGTAACTTCGGTTAGGGTTGGAGGAGCTAATTATCAAGTTCCGACGCATGTTGATGAAAGAAGAGGATATGCCCTTGCTAGCCGTTGGATTATTAATGCTGCGTCAAAACGTTCTGAAAAAATGATGATTGATAAACTTGCCGAAGAGCTGTTTGAAGCTTCTAATAATAGAGGTGTTGCCATTAAGAAGAAAGAAGATACTCATAAAATGGCCGAAGCTAATAAAGCTTTCTCTCATTTTAGCCCTAAAAAAATGAAATAAGGTAGGGTATAATGAGTAAAATAAATAAACTTGAGCATATTCGTAATATCGGTATATGTGCTCACATTGATGCCGGTAAAACCACAACTACCGAACGTATTTTATATTATACCGGTAAATCGCATAAAATAGGTGAAGTTCATGAGGGCGGTGCTACCATGGATTGGATGGAACAAGAACAAGAACGCGGTATAACCATTACCTCAGCTGCTACTACTTGTAGATGGCAAGATAAAATAATTAATATTATCGATACTCCTGGACACGTTGACTTTACTATTGAAGTAGAGCGTTCTCTTCGTGTTCTTGACGGTGCGGTTGCAGTATTTGACGGTGTAGCAGGTGTTGAACCGCAGTCAGAAACGGTTTGGAGGCAAGCAGATAAATATAATGTTCCTAGAATATGTTTTGTCAATAAAATGGACAGAATGGGAGCAGATTTTTATAGATGCGTTGAAATGCTCAAAGATCGTTTAGGAGCAAAACCGCTTGTTATTCAGTTGCCTGTAGGGATTGAAGAAAATTTTAAAGGTATAATTGATCTTGTTAAAATGAAAGTAGTGGTTTGGAAAGATGAAGCACTTGGAGCTGAGTATTTTGAAGAAGGTATACCTGCCAATATGAAAGATAAAGCTGAAGAATATCGTGCTAAATTACTTGATACGGTTGTTGAGTTAGATGATCATATTATGGAAAAATATTTATCAGGTGAAGAAGTAACAGCAGAAGAGATTAAAAGATTAATCAGAAAAGGTACTATTTCAGCAGCATTTTATCCGGTTTTATGCGGTAGTGCTTTTAAAAATAAAGGGGTACAGCCTTTACTTGATGCTGTAGTAGATTTCCTACCTTCGCCTACTGATATAGGTATAGTAAAAGGTATGGAAGTAAGTACCGGTGAAGAAAAAGATTTCCCTATTTCGGTAACTGAGCCTTTTGCAGCTTTAGCATTTAAAATTATGAATGACCCGTTTGTCGGTTCATTAACTTTTATTAGAATATATTCAGGTAAAATTACTTCAGGAACAACTGTTATTAATACCGTAAAGAATAAAAGAGAAAAAATCGGTAGAATGCTATTAATGCATGCTAATAATCGTGAAGACGTAAAAGAAGCATCAGCAGGTGATATAGTAGCTTTAGCAGGTCTTAAAGATACTACCACAGGTGATACGTTATCCGATATTGATCAGCAAGTAATCTTAGAAAGAATGGAATTTCCAGAGCCGGTAATTGAGCTGGCGGTAGAACCTAAATCAACAGCCGATCAAGAAAAAATGGGCCTCGCACTTTCTCGTTTAGCAGCTGAAGATCCATCATTTAGAGTGTCAACTGATCATGAAACAGGACAAACAGTGATAAAAGGAATGGGAGAACTCCATTTAGAAATTATCATTGATCGTATGAGAAGAGAGTTTAAGGTCGAAGCAAATATTGGAGCTCCTCAAGTAGCATATCGTGAAACTATAACAAAAGCTTGTGAAATTGATTATACCCATAAGAAACAATCCGGCGGTGCAGGACAATTTGCTCGTGTAAAAATTATTTTTGAGCCTCTAAAAGAGGTAAAAGATCTAAAAGATGAAGATAAAATTTTTGTCTTTGAAAGTAAAATCATCGGCGGTGCCGTGCCTAAAGAATATATACCAGGTGTTGAAAAAGGATTAAATAATATTAGAGAAACCGGTGTTATTGCCGGTTATCCTATGATTGATTTTAAAGCAACTTTAGTTGATGGTGCGTTTCATGATGTAGATTCTAGTGTACTTGCGTTTGAAATTGCTGCAAAGGCAGCATTTAGAGAAGGGATGCCGAAAGGTAATCCTAAATTACTTGAGCCGATTATGCAAGTTGAAGTTATCACTCCTGATGAATATATGGGTGATATTATAGGCGATTTAAATAGTCGTAGAGGACAAATTCAAAGCATGGATCCAAGAGGGAATGCTCAAGTAGTTACTGCGAATGTTCCTTTAGCGGAAATGTTTGGTTATGTTAATACGCTTAGGTCTTTATCTCAAGGTAGAGCTCAGTTTAGTATGATATTCTCTCATTATGATCAAGTGCCGAGTCAAGTAGCTGATATTATTAAAGCTAAAAAATAATTTAGGGGTGAGATGTTACATCTTACAGAAATAAATGTTGTTTTGCCGTGGCAGCTTATAAATTAGAAGTACTGTTTATTATAGTAATTTTTTAATAATAACAAATATTTTTAATAAATTTTATTGATTTTTTATTAAAAATATGATAGGAGTGTAGCTCAATTGGTAGAGCGCCGGTCTCCAAAACCGGAGGTTGCGGGTTCGATGCCTGTCACTCCTGCCATTATAGGCTTAGAGCTTTTTTGCTATAAAATATAGAATTTTTACAAAATTTGCTTATAAAGAGAAATTTGAAAGAGGTACTTCACCTCGAATCGCAGCGTACATACTATGCTGGATCATCGTCTCAATTGCCTCTAGAAGTAGAATTTTGTAAGAAGTCTAATAAATTACCTAACAAAAATATGTTTAAAGAATATAAAATTTATAAGTTTTTTGAACAAGTTAAACAAGAAACTTATAAGGTAGTTTGGCCAACTAGAAAAGAGCTTGTTGCTTCAACATTAATAGTGGTAGTAGCAGTTTTTATTTTTAGCCTAATTTGTTTGGTACTTGATTATAGTATACATAACATAATGCAGCTTTTGCTTAATATCGGCAAATAGTATAAGGAATAAATTGTGACAGAACAGAGTATAGATAATATATTGCCTTCTTCTGCAAAAAATGTAAAGCAGTGGTATGTAGTACATACGGCATCGGGAGCAGAGAAACGCATTAAAGAAGATATGCTTAGAAAAATCGCTAAACAGAAAATGACGGATTTTTTTGAAGATATATTAATACCTGTTTTTGGAGTTTCTGAAGTTAAACGCGGTAAAAATGTCAAGGTAGAAAAAAAACTAATGCCGAGTTATATCTTGATAAAGATGAATATGACTGATAAATCTTGGCATTTAGTAAAAAATATATCTGGAGTAACCGGCTTTTTAGGAAGCAAAACCACGCCAAAAGCTCTTACAGAAAGTGAAATACAAAATATTTTTAATAATTTGGAAGCAGAAGCTAAAGAAGCAAAGAATTCTAAATTGTATGAAGTTGGTGAAATAGTGACTGTTACAGACGGTCCTTTTGAAACTTTCATGGGTACAGTAGAAGAAATAGATCAAGGAAAAAATAGGTTAAAAGTTTCAGTTGCAATATTTGGTAAAGCAACTCCAATAGAACTAAATTTTAATCAAGTAAAGAAAAATGATTAAAAATTGGACTAAATACGGTTTATAAATTACTTAAGCTGTATTGTACGAATGTTCAGGATGTCATTGTTGCGGGATAATGAGTCGTAATTGCAAGCAGACGTAGGCTGCGTGACAATCTAGAAGAAATAATAAAAAACTTCTGATTTACAGAATTTTTTTTCTTCCTTGTTTTGTCAAAACTTACAGCTTTTCCTCGCAATAATGATGGGAAACAAGATCCATGCAGTTGTTATAAAGTAATATTAATTTAAGAGAAAAATAAGGATATTTATAAATGTCTCAGAAAGCAATAAAAGGTTATATTAACTTGATAATCCCGGCTGCCGGAGCCACTCCTGCACCTCCTATAGGACCGGCCCTAGGACAAAGAAAAGTCAATATTGCAGCATTTTGTAAAGATTTTAATGATGCTACGCAAGGTATGGAAAAAGGAATACCTCTGCCAACCGTAATTACCGTTTATGAAGATAGTAGTTTTTCTTTTAAAATAAAAACTCCTCCTGCTTCTTACTTTTTAAAGAAGTATGCTAAAATTACTAAAGGTTCTAGTGCTACTAAAAAAGAAGCCGTAGTAGGTAAAGTTACTATGGATGATTGTTGTGAAATTGCAAAGTTAAAAATGCCTGATTTAAATACAAAAAATATTGAAGCAGCAACAAAAATTATTTGTGGTAGTGCTGCATCTATGGGACTTGAAGTAGTAGGGAATTAATTATTATGTCAAATAAGAAAGATGTTGCTGTAAAAATTAGCGGCGGTAAAAAAATAAGAGAAGCTAGAGAAAAAGTAAAATCAGATACTTTATATAATTTAATAAATGCAGTTGAACGATTAAAATCAGCATCATATGTTAAATTTGACCCAACCTTAGAAATAGTTATGAAGCTTGGAATTGATCCTAGGCATTCCGATCAAATGGTACGTGGTGTAGTTAATTTACCTGCCGGTACAGGCAAAAACGTAAGAGTTGCCGTTATTTGTAAAGAAGAAAGAGAAGAAGAAGCTAAAAGTGCCGGAGCAGATTTAGTAGGTTCAACAAATATTATTGATGAAATTAAAGCAGGGAAAATTAATTTCGATGTATGTATAGCTACTCCCGATATGATGGCAGCTATAGGTTCAGTTGCAAGAATTTTAGGACCAAAAGGTTTAATGCCTAACCCTAAACTTGGTACCGTAACTTTAGATATTAAAAATGCTATTAAAAATGCTAAAAGCGGTCAGGTAGAATATAGAGCAGAGAAAGCAGGTATAATTCATGCAGGGCTTGGAAAATTATCTTTTTCAGACCAAGATTTATTAAAAAATTTAAATGCGTTTATTGAGGCAGTAATTAAAGCAAAACCTGCCGGATTAAAAGGAAGTTATTTAAAAGCAATGTATTTATCTTCTACTATGGGAGCATCGGTACAAATAGATTTAACTAGTATAGCATAATTTTTATAGCCGTTTAACGGTAATATAGTAATAATAAAAAAATTTTGTTATTTTAAGCATTTGTATCAGTTTAAATATATTAAACTGTATTATAAAAGGAGAATTAAAAGGTGTTAAGATCAGAAAAACCGGTAGCAGTAGAGGATATTGTAAATATTTATAAAGAATCGCCCTCTATAATTATTACTCATTATCACGGGTTAACCGTTAGTCAAGTGAGTTCGCTTAGAGAATCACTTAAATCTAAAGAAGCAGGTTTTAAAGTAGTTAAAAATACTTTAGCAAAAATAGCTGCAAATCAAACAGGGTTTGATAGTATTGCTAATTTATTTGCGGGTCCTACTGCTATTGTTTATTCTAAAGAACCGGTTGAGATGGCAAAATTAGTAGTTAATTTTGCTAAGGCTAATGATAATCTTAAGATTATCGGTGGAATAGTCGATAATCACGTATTAGATGAACATTCAATAAAAGAACTTTCTAAGCTACCTGCACTTAATGAGCTTAGGGGTAAAATTGTTGGGTTATTACAAGCACCGGCTACTAAGGTTGTAGGTGTTTTACAAGCCCCGTCTTCGAGTATGGCGAGAGTAATACAAGCACATGCTAGTAAAAATTAACTTAAAGGTTACTGCATCAGGTATTTTAATTGATAATTAAAGAGTTTTTATAGTGGAAATTAATAAGGTTTTTTATAGAATATTATTCTTATTTTAAAAAAGTCTTATAATTTGAAGCAAAAAAGAATTTAATTAACTTTAAAATACCGGATGCAGTAACCTTTCAATATAAAAAAAGTAAAAAGGAAAAAATTATGGCAGATTTAGCTAAAATTGAAGAACAATTATCATCATTAACATTAATGCAAGCAGCTGAGCTTGTGAAAATGCTAGAAGAAAAATGGGGTGTATCTGCAGCAGCTCCTGTAGCTGTAGCAGCTGCTGGTGCTGCAGCTCCTACGGCTGAAGCAGTAGCTGAAAAAACTGAGTTTGAAGTAGTTTTAACAGCTGCCGGTGACAAGAAAGTTGAAGTAATTAAAGTTGTGAAAGATATCACAGGTCTTGGTTTAATTGAAGCTAAGAAATTAGTTGATGAAGCTCCAAAGCCGATTAAAAGCAATGTGAAAAAAGCAGAAGCAGACGAAATCAAAGGTAAGTTAGAGGCTGCTGGAGCAAAAGTTGAATTAAAATAATTATTTCTGCACTAGGTTCTGTAAAGAAAAGTTGAATTATTCGTATTTTTAGATATTTTTAAGTAAAAATTAATAAGATTCTTGTTGAAACAGTTATTTTTATTCCAAGAAAAATCTTATAATTTTCAATCAAAAACAACTAAGTATAGATTAATTTTTTTACAGGACCTAATGTTTTTGCATTACAGATGAAATATTTTATAGCTTTAAATTAACTTCTTAAAATCCAAAAAGCCTTATTTTAGTAATTAAATTTGAATAAGGCTTTTTTGTTTAAAAATTATTTTAAAGCTAATTTAAGTTATTCTTTTGAAATAGGATAAAGCTATTACATTAAAAATCTTATTGATTAAAATAATTTTGTTAACGTACCATACGTCTAGAAATTTAAATTATTGAAATTTTCTAGGTTCTGTGAACATTTATAATTGATTTTTAGTGAAAATTAATAAGATTTTTGAAGGAATAGCTCTACCTATTTTAAAAAAATATTATTATTATAATTTGTTGCAACAAACAAATAACCAAAATCAAATCTTTTTGGAAATGTTCGTAGAGTCTACACAAGATCTAAATAAGAAACTTACTAGGTTTCTTTAATTTAATTTCTATGTAAAAAAATTTAAAACAGTATATTTTATTTTACTGCAAATTATAAGTATTTTATTGAAATAGGTATCTATTCCAATAAAAACTTTACTGTTTAAAATATAATTTAAATTTTATATACAGAACCTAGGTTCTAAACACTTTTGATTCATGGTTATAATTAGGAGATATTTTTAAGCGAAAATTAATAAGATTTTTGAGAGGAGAGTTTATTACTATTTCAAAAAAACCTTATGATTTACAGCTAAAAAGAGCCATAATTATGATTATTCTATTAAAAGTGCATAGGACCTAATCACTGCAATACGGGCAGTAATTTTATCAGTCAGGAGATTATATGGTTTCATTAAGGGATAATATAGAAGCACAATCCTTGTCACATAATAGAAGAATAAGAAAAAATTTCGGTCACATAAATTTAGTAGCAGATATACCGAATTTGATTGAAATTCAAAAAAATTCATATGAGAAAAACTTTCTACAGTTAAATATTAAAGATTCTGAAAGAAAAAACAAAGGTTTACAATCTATATTAAACTCAATTTTCCCTATTTCAGATTCCTCCAATATTGCTAATTTAGAATTTGTAAAATATGAGTTCGATACTCCAAAATATGATGTAGAAGAGTGCAGTCAAAGAAGTTTAAGTTATGCTGCCCCTCTTAAAGTTACTTTAAGATTAAGTATTTGGGATATAGATGAGGATACCGGTACTAGAGAAATTAAAGGGATTAAAGAGCAAGAAGTATATATGGGTGATATCCCATTAATGACTAAAAACGGTACTTTTATTATCAACGGTACGGAAAGAGTAGTTGTATCACAAATGCATCGCTCACCTGGTGTATTCTTTTATCATGATGAAGGAAAAGTCCACTCTTCCGGCAAGCTTTTATATTCTGCTCGTGTTATTCCATATAGAGGGTCTTGGCTTGATTTAGAATTCGACGCTAAGGATGTTATTTATTTCAGGATTGATAGAAAAAGAAAGCTTTATACTACTACTTTGCTTAGAGCTATAGGTATGAGTACTGAAGAAATTATAAAATTTTATTATAATTCAGTAACTTATAAGCTTGTTAAAAATAAAGGTTGGGCGGTTAAATTTATACCTCAGCATATTACTGCTCATCGTTTAACAAGTGATTTAGTAGATGCAGATACCGGAAATGTTCTACTGAAAGCAGGACAAAAAATTACTCCGCGTTTGGCTAAAAAATATTTTGGGGAAGGGCTTAATAATATTTTAGTAACTCATGAAACTTTAATCGGCAAATATCTATCCGAAGATTTAAGAGATCCTGCAAGCGATGAAGTATTAGCAAAAATCGGTGAAATGATTACTGCTGATATGCTAAATGTTATTAATGATCTTAAAATTAAAAATGTTAACGTATTAGTAATCAATCCTCAATCAGGTCCATATATAAGGAACACCTTATTTGCTGATAAAAATCAGGATCGTGAGGCAGCATTATGTGATATTTTCAGAGTTCTAAGACCAGGCGAACCTGTTAATATCGAAGCGGCTGAAAGCCTGTTTTATAATTTATTCTTTGATGCGGAAAGATATGATCTTTCAGAAGTCGGGCGAATAAAAATGAATTCTAGGTTAGAGCTGAATATTTCTGAAGAAGTTACGATTTTAACAATTGATGATATTAAAAATATCGTAAGAGTTTTAGTAGAGCTTAAAGACGGTAAAGGTATCATAGACGATATTGATCATTTAGGTAATAGAAGGGTTAGATCGGTAGGTGAATTGATAGAAAATCAATTTAGAATAGGTTTAGTCCGAATGGAAAAATTTGTAATTGAAAGGATGTCGGCAGGTGATGTTGATACCGTAATGCCTCATGATTTAGTAAATTCTAAAATTTTAGTTTCAGTAGTAAAAGAATTTTTTAGTACCTCCCAATTATCCCAATTTATGGATCAAACAAATCCATTATCAGAAATAACTCATAAAAGAAGGCTGTCGGCACTTGGTCCCGGAGGTCTTAGTCGAGATCGAGCAGGTTTTGAGGTGCGTGACGTACATCCGACTCATTACGGTCGCATTTGTCCTATTGAAACACCAGAAGGTCAGAATATCGGGTTAATTAACTCTATGGCTACTTATGCTAGAATAAATAAACACGGTTTTATAGAGAGTCCGTATAGAAGAGTTAAAGATGGATATATAACCGATGAAGTGGTATATCTTTCTGCTATTGAAGAAGGTAAATACAAAATCGGACAAGCAAATTCTAAAGTTAATAAAGACGGAAAGCTGCAAGGAGAGTTTATTAATTGCCGTGTTGAAGGCGGTAATTTTGTAATGGTAGAACCGTATGAGGTAGACTTCATTGATGTGACTCCTATGCAGGTAGTATCGGTTGCGGCTTCTCTTATACCGTTCTTAGAAAACGATGATGCTAACCGTGCTTTGATGGGTTCAAACATGCAAAGACAAGCCGTTCCTTTAATTAAAACGGATGCACCTTTTGTAGGTACCGGAGTTGAAGGGGTAGTAGCTAAAGATTCCGGAGCGTCAGTGCTTGCATTACATGACGGTATTGTTGAGCAGGTAGATTCAAATAGAATCGTGATTAGAACTCTAGAACAAAAAGTTGACGGTTCTCCTTCGGTTGATATTTATAACTTACTAAAATTCCAAAAATCCAATCATAATACTTGTATAAATCAAAAGCCTTTAGTTAAGGTCGGTCATTACGTTAAGAAAAACGATATTATAGCTGACGGTCCTAGTACGGATAACGGTGAAATTGCTTTAGGTAGAAACGTGCTTGTGGCTTTCTTACCTTGGAACGGTTATAATTTTGAAGATTCAATTTTAATATCTGAACGTATAGTAAAAGAGGATGTATTTACATCTATTCATATTGAAGAGTTTGAAGTAATAGCTAGAGATACACGCCTTGGTCCTGAAGAAATTACCCGTGATATACCGAATGTAAGTGAAGAAGCGTTGCGTAATCTTGATGAGGTCGGAATAATTTATATAGGTGCAGAAGTAAAAGCCGGTGATATTTTAGTCGGAAAAGTAACACCGAAAAGTGAATCGCCTATTACTCCTGAAGAGAAGCTACTACGTGCTATTTTCGGGGAAAAAGCTTTTGACGTAAAAGATTCATCGCTGCATGTACCTTCCGGAGTTAGCGGAACTGTAGTAGAAGTAAGGGTATTTTCTCGTAGAGGTGTAGAAAAAGACCAGCGAGCTATTGCTATTGAAAAACAACAAATTGAAAAATTAGCAAAAGACAGAGACGATGAATTAGAAATTATTGAGCATTTTGTGTTTAGTTGGCTTGAAAAGCTTTTAGTAGGGCAGGTGATTATTAACGGTCCTAAGCAAGTAAAAGTAGGACAAACTATTACTACTGAAATGCTAAAAGGCTTATCTAAAGGGCAATTTTGGCAGATTACCGTGGAAGATGCAAATGTAATGAATGAAATAGAGCAGATAAAGACTCATTATGAGGAGAAAAAAGAGGCTCTTGATAAAAGATTTACTACTAAGGTAGAGAAATTGCAAAGTGGTGATGATTTACCTCAGGGAGCTTTAAAAGTAGTAAAAGTATTTATTGCAACTAAGCATAAGTTACAACCAGGGGATAAAATGGCAGGAAGACACGGAAATAAAGGTGTTATTTCACGTATCGTACCTGAAGAGGATATGCCGTTTTTAGAAGATGGAACTGTGGTAGATATCGTTCTTAACCCTCTAGGTCTTCCGTCCCGTATGAATATAGGACAGATTTTAGAAACGCATCTTGGGTGGGCATCAATAAATTTAGCAAAAAAAATATCTACCTTAGTAAAGGAATATAAAAATAAACATATAGGTATTGAGCAGATTAGGAAATTCTTAATTGAACTGTATGGAGAAAATATTAATTCTATACTTGAAAGACCGGAAGAAGAGATTATCTCTTTTTGTAAGAAAGTAAGTAAAGGTGTATATTTTGCAACTCCTGTATTTGACGGAGCAAAAGTTCAGGACGTTAAAGATATGCTAAAGCTTGCCGGTCAAGATCCTTCAGGACAAGTGAAATTAATTGACGGTAGAACCGGTGAATATTTTGACCGTCTAGTAACCGTTGGACAGAAATATTTGCTGAAATTGCATCATTTGGTCGATAATAAAATTCACTCTCGTTCTATAGGACCTTATAGCTTAGTAACGCAGCAACCACTTGGAGGTAAGTCTCATTTCGGCGGACAGCGTTTCGGGGAAATGGAATGCTGGGCATTACAAGCTTACGGTGCAGCTTATACGTTACAGGAAATGTTAACGGTTAAGTCGGATGACGTAAACGGTAGGATCAAAATTTATGATTCTATAGTACGCGGTGAAAATAATTTTGAATCAGGCATTCCTGAATCATTTAATGTTATGATAAAAGAATTTAGATCTTTATGTCTTAACGTAAAGCTTGAAGTAACTTCAAGTTAAGAAAGATAGGTCATTTAAACAGATAAAAAACTTGTTTTTTATCTGTTTTACTGGATTCCCGCTTTTGCGGGAATGACATATAGGGTGCAATAAGAACTCTTGGTAGACGAAGGTCAATGTAGAACGACAACGCTAATTTTTGAAATTGACCGAGTATATACGAGTAATTTTTTAAGGAAAAGTATTTTTATGAGCGTAGTAAATTTTTGCGGACAATTAAGTAATACTCAACAATTTGATCAGATAAGGATTAATATAGCAAGTCCCGATCAGGTACGTTCGTGGTCTTTCGGTGAAGTAACAAAACCTGAAACAATTAACTATCGAACTTTTAAACCTGAGAAAGATGGTTTATTTTGTGCAAGAATTTTTGGTCCGGTAAAAGATTATGAATGTCTCTGCGGTAAATATAAGCGGATGAAAAATCGTGGAATTACATGTGAGAAATGCGGCGTTGAAGTTACGGTTTCTAGAGTAAGACGTGAAAGAATGGGGCATATTGAACTTGCAGCTCCCGTTGCTCATATTTGGTTTTTAAAGTCGCTACCTTCAAGAATTAGTACACTTCTTGATATGACAATGCGAGATGTAGAAAAGATTCTTTATTTTGAAAATTATGTAGTAGTTGACCCAGGGCTATCGATTTTACAAAAAGGCGAACTCTTAACAGAGGAAGAATTACAGAAAGCAAAAGATAAGTACGGTGAAGATGCATTTACTGCCTCTATAGGTGCAGAAGTAATACAACAAATGCTTAAAGAGCTTGATTTTTCAAAGTTAAAGCAAGAATTATACGAGGAATTACAAACCACTTCTTCAGAAGTCAAAAAGAAAAAATTAGTAAAGCGTTTAAAATTAGTAGAGGATTTTTTAGAGTCGGAAAACAAGCCGGAATGGATGATTATGGATGTTTTACCGGTTATTCCTCCTGAAATTAGACCGCTTGTTATGCTTGACGGCGGAAGATTTGCTACTTCAGACTTAAATGAACTTTATAGAAGAGTAATTAATAGAAATAATCGTTTAAAGAAATTAATAGAGTCAAAAGCTCCTGATATAATAGTCAGAAACGAAAAAAGAATGTTACAAGAAGCGGTGGATGCGTTATTTGATAACGGTCGTCGTGGTAGAGCAGCGAAAAATGCTAATAAGCGTCCATTTAAGTCATTAAGTGATATGCTTAAAGGTAAGCAGGGGCGTTTCCGTCAGAACTTGCTAGGTAAGAGGGTTGATTACTCAGGACGTTCAGTTATCGTGGTAGGACCTGAGCTTAAACTTCACCAGTGCGGTTTGCCTAAAAAAATGGCTCTGGAGTTATTTAAGCCGTTTATTTATTCTAAGCTTGAGTTGTATGGCATCGCTACAACTATTAAAGCCGCTAAAAGAATGGTGGAAGCTGAAAAATCAGAAGTGTGGGATGTGCTTGAAGAGGTAATTAGAGAGCATCCGGTTTTACTTAATAGGGCTCCGACGTTACATAGGCTTGGTATTCAAGCATTTGAACCGTTATTAATTGAAGGTAAAGCGATCCAGCTTCATCCGCTTGTGTGTACTGCGTTCAATGCGGATTTTGATGGTGATCAGATGGCAGTACATATCCCGTTATCAATTGAAGCACAGCTTGAAGCTAGGGTATTTATGATGTCTACAAATAATATCTTAAGCCCTGCAAACGGTCGTCCTATCATTGTACCGGATAAAGATATAGTGCTTGGTTTATATTATCTAACCCTTGCATTTGATAATGAAGTAGGCGCAGGGATGATGTTCTCAGATTTAGCTGAGATGGAACATGCTTTATATAATAAATTTATAACTATTCATACAAAGATAAGATATCGCAGAAATCAGTTAAATGCCGAAGGTAAAATGGTCCCTGTTATCATTGATACTACTTATGGTAGGTTAATGGTAGGTGAGTTATTGCCTTCTAACCCTAATATAGAATTCAAGTTTATTAATAAACAACTAACTAAAAAAGACATATCATTAGTTATAGATTTAGTTTATCGTCACTGCGGTCAAAAAGCTACGGTAATTTTTGCCGATCAGCTAATGAAACTAGGTTTTAAATATGCTTGTTCTTCGGGTATTTCTTTTGGAATGGACGATATGGTAGTACCGGAATCTAAGAGTACTCATATCAACGAAACTCAGCTTGAAATAAAAGAATTTGAACAACAATATTCAAACGGTTTAATTACTTACGGAGAGAAATATAATAAAGTAGTCGATGCTTGGTCCAGATGTACCGATAGAGTAGCAAACGACATGATGAAAGAGATTGCTACGCCGCCGGTTTCTGATGATCCAAATCATCAGAAAATAAATGCTATATATATGATGGCTATTTCCGGAGCAAGAGGTTCTTTCCAGCAAATTAAGCAGCTAGGCGGTATGCGAGGTTTAATGACCAAATCAAACGGTCAAATTATACAAACTCCTATTATCTCTAACTTTAAGGAAGGGTTAACTGAATTTGAGTGTTTTAATTCTGCTAACGGAATGCGTAAAGGGCAAATAGATACGGCTTTAAAAACGGCAAGCTCAGGTTACTTAACAAGAAAATTAGTAGATGTTGCACAAGATTGTATTATTACTGAAAAAGATTGTAGAACTGATAAAGGAATTGAAGTTAAGAGTGTTATTGAAGGCGGAGAAGTTATAGTACCTTTAGCTGAAAAGATTTTAGGTCGTACTGCTGCTATTGATATATTTCATCCGGTAACTAATGATCTAATTCTCAATAAAGGCGAGCTTATTAATGAAGCAAAGTTAGAGCAGATTGAGTCGGCGGGACTCGACAGAATTATGATAAAATCCGTATTAACCTGTGAAAGTACTACCGGTATATGTAGCATATGTTACGGTAGGGATCTTGCTACCGGTACATTAGTATCGGAGGGTGAAGCAATCGGGGTTATTGCTGCTCAATCTATCGGTGAACCGGGTACGCAGCTTACAATGAGAACTTTCCATATCGGAGGAGCGGCAACAAAAGGTGCTGAGGTTTCTTCCGTAGACGCTTCCTATGACGCAAAAGTGAAAATTATAAGCCGTAACGTTGTTATTAATTCCGAAGAACGCAAAATTGTTATGAGCCGAAATTGTGAATTATTATTGCTTGATAATAATGGTAATGAAAAGGCTTGTCATAAAATTCCATACGGTGCTAGATTACTTGTTGATGACGGTGATATGGTGATTAAAACTCAAAAACTAGCAGAGTGGGATCCTTATACTATACCGATTATCACGGAGAAGTCAGGTAAAGTTTTATTCAAAGATATGGTTGAGGGTATTTCTATTCGTGATGTAACTGACGAAGCTACCGGAATACCGAGTAAAGTTATTATTGAATCAAAGCAATATTCGCGTGGTGCAGAATTACGCCCTCGTATACAGCTTTTAGATGCTAAAGGTGAAGTTATCACCTTATCAAACGGTTTAGAAGCTAGATATTACTTGCCGGTTGGAGCAGTTTTAAGCGTAGAAGACGGAGTACAAATATCGGTAGGTGATATCATTGCACGTATACCGAAAGAATCAACCACTACTAAAGATATTACCGGTGGTTTACCAAGAGTTGCCGAGCTTGTAGAAGCAAGACGCCCTAAAGATCATGCAGTTATTGCCGAAATTGATGGCAGAGTAGAATTCGGTAAGGACTATAAATCTAAAAGACGTATTATTATACATCCGATTGATGAAACAATGTCTATTGAGTATATGGTACCAAAAGGCAAGCATGTTGTAGTTAACGAAGGTGACTTTGTTAAAAAAGGTGATTTATTGATTGACGGTAATCCGGTACTTCAAGATATTTTAAAAGTAATGGGCGTAGAGGTTCTTGCAAATTATATTGTTAAGGAGGTTCAAGCCGTTTATCGTCTACAAGGTGTAAAGATTGATGATAAGCACATAGAAGTTATTATCCGTCAGATGTTACAAAAAGTAGAGGTTACGGATTCAGGCGGAACTACGTTAGTAGCAGGTGAAAAAATAGATAGACATGAATTTGATGAGATAAATGAAAAAGCTATGAAAAACGGTTTAAAACCTGCTGAAGCACAATTAATATTACAAGGTATTACTAAAGCTTCTCTGCAAACTAGATCGTTTATCTCTGCGGCATCATTCCAAGAGACTACTAGAGTTTTAACTGAAGCAGCTATTGCCGGTAAAGTAGATAAGTTGCGAGGACTAAAAGAAAACGTGATAGTTGGACGATTAGTACCTGCCGGAACCGGTTACTTTATGGATAAAATGCGTAAAGCAGCCGTAAAGCTTGATGAAGAGAATGTATAAATATACTAAGATAGAACTTGAAAAATTGGCTGTGTGTCGTTTTTGTAAGTCCTAGGATACTGAACGTTTAATATACGCTCCGCTCCTCGACTTACAGACTCTTTGCTCTTTTCCAAGTTGATTTTTGTATTATGTACCGGATAGTTTATAAAAAACCCGTCATTGCAAGCCAGCATTATGCTGGCGTGGCAATCTCATGAAATAATAACAAACTCCTGAGCTGGCTTCGTCAATTACTTTATAATTTCCTCGCAATGACGGGGTGGTATCCACGCAACGATGCCTTTCTAGCTAGAAGCGGGAAGCCAGAAAAATAATCTTACTATGCATTATTGACAAAAAGCCTATAAAAAACTTGATTTTTATAGGCTTTTTCTTATTTCCCGCTTGCAGAAATGACGCTTTAATAACAAGCAATCGGTGCTGTTAAATGCTCGTAGGTTTGACCTAAATAAGATACTGGTTGTTCAAAGATATACGTATTATTGTTATCATAATTATAATTACCGTATAATTGTAATATTGCTAAAGAATCTTCATATTGGAAGTTTTCAAGTGTTTCTTGATTTTTAGATATCTGAATTTCTGCTAAACAATGTTCAGCATAAGTTTTCAGTACTTCTTGACGAATTTGATCATGTAAAGCTTTTAACATGAGTAAGTTTACTAATGGGTTAATAGCATTATTTGCATTAGTAGTAATCGTAGCTTCTTCGTGTTTTTGATCAATAGACATCTTTCCAAACTTCGCTTCTAGAGGTGATTTGTACGTCGATCCGGTACTCGAATCCTCACGTATGTCTATATACGCTGTGGTGCTGCGTCCCGTATCTATTTTAAATTCCTCTCTATAAGTTGGTTTAGAAAGATGTCTAACAGGCAATTCAGAAATTAAAGACTCTTCATTGCTTACTTCTACCTTCTCTATTTCAAGATTTTCTGATTCAGCATTGACTTTTTCTTGAAAATTTATCTCTGGGAAAAGTGCTGTCACATCCGTTATTTCAAGTTTTCCTCCTTTTTTACCTACTTCATAAGCTTTAGCAATAATTTGTTTATAAATAAAGTCAATTAATGCTCGTTTTGTTTGTATTTCATCAGAATAGTTAATTCCTCCTTCATTCCAAAACTTTACTATTTTAGACAAAACAGGAATATATTTACCGGCCTTTGCTAAAAATTTTTGTATAAATGTAGGTTCAATAAGAGGGGTTAATGTAGGATTTTCTTCATATTTTCTAAATACATACTCGACAATTTTAGGTATATTTTGATCTGGTTCTACTTCGTCAGGTAAGCCGTGTAATATTTTTTTGGCTATTGCTTGACCCATCTTCTCATACAAAACATTAAACCCGATCCATGTCCATACAGGATTAGCCGTAAAACAAAGCTTTGTTACATAAAATGCTAGCGATATAGGTAGAGATAATAACTTTAAATAGTTAAGGCAAGTATATCGTATTGGATGAGGCGTGAGACTATAAATCTTAGCCATATCTTGGTTTAGCTCACATGATGTTTTAATCATTGTATACTTTTGCTTAATTAAATGAGAAGTGATGTCATATACTGGCATATTATTACTTAAATTTAACTAATCATCAGTTTAAGGTATAAAAAACTTTAACATTTGTCAAATGCTATTTAATGAGATTTTGTTTCAATTATAATACTTGCAAAGTTTTATCAAGATAAATAGAATGATCCAAAGTCAAAAGTAATATAAGGAATAAGTATGCTTAACATAAACTTTGTGAATGAAGAATCATCTACTAATCAAGGTCTAGTAGTTTTTATTGATGAACAGTTAAAGCTTGATAGTAATTTAATAGGACTTGATCAACAACATCATGGATTAATTTCTAAAACTATTCAGAATAAACTGCAATTTACCGGTAAATATGGACAGATCAAGGTTATTCCGTCTGTCATTAAATCAGGCGAGGTTAGATATTTGATAATAGCAGGTCTTGGGAATGAAGAAAAATTAACTGAAGCAAAAATTGAAGAGTTAGGCGGTAAAATCTTACAGCATGCAACCGGTTGTAAAATTTCTACTATCGGCTTAAAACTTACAAATAGAATTAGCAGGTTTACATCTCAAACATTTGCATCTTTAGTTGCTAGCGGTGCGTTCCTTGCTTCTTACAGATTTGATAAATATAGAACTACCTTAAAAGAAGCAGAGAAGTTTGCAGTAGAGTCAATTGAAATTTTTACCGATAATAGCACTGAAACGGCAAAATTATTTGAAATCAAAAAATTAATTGCTGAAGCAGTATTTTTTACAAGAGATATAAGTAATGAACCGTCAAATATTAAAACCCCTCAAGTTTATGCCGAAAGAATAGTTGATATACTTGAACCGCTAGGGGTAGGTGTTGATGTTATCGGTGAACGTGAGATGAAAAACCTTGGTATGGGAGCATTACTTGGTGTGGGGCAAGGTTCACAAAACGAGTCAAAGTTAGTGGTGATGGAATATAAAGGCGGCAGTAAAGATGCTCCGACTATTGCTTTGGTCGGTAAAGGAGTGATTTTTGATACAGGCGGTATTTCATTAAAACCGTCAAGTAATATGCACTTAATGAGATACGATATGGGAGGTTCTGCAGCAGTTGTGGGTACCATCATTGCGGTTGCCGGTCAAAAATTACCTATAAATATAGTTGGTGTTGTAGGGCTTGTCGAAAATATGCCGTCCGGTAATGCACAGCGTCCAGGGGATGTAGTAACTACCATGTCAGGGCAAACTGCCGAAGTTTTAAATACCGATGCAGAAGGGCGTTTAGTACTTGCTGATGCTGTTTGGTATGCACAAGAAAAATTTAAGCCTAAATGTGTGATTGACGTTGCAACTCTAACAGGAGCAATAACCGTAGCACTTGGTAATACATATGCTGGTTGTTTTTCCAATAATGATGAGTTAGCTGATAAGTTAATAAAAGTAGGGGAAGAAGTTAATGAAAAACTTTGGAGAATGCCGCTGCACGATGAGTATGATGCAATGATTAACTCCGACATAGCCGATATGGCAAATATCGGGAACGTACCGGGAGCTGCCGGAAGCTGCATAGCTGCACATTTCATTAAACGTTTCATTAAAGATGGAGTAGATTGGGCTCATTTAGATATAGCAGGTGTTGCAAATAGTAATAAAGCTTCAGCACTTGGTCCTAAGGGGGCAGTAGGATACGGCGTGAGATTACTAGAGAAATTTATCAAAGAATATACTTAAATGCTATTCTTGCGTTGCATTGCCCGCATGGATACCGAGTCATCATTGCGAGCAGCCTTAGGCTGCTCGGAATCAAATATCCTGAGATTGCTTCGTCAATTACTTACGTAATTTTCTCGCAATGATGGAAAAAACTATCCACATGGGCAATATTGAGCTAAGAATGACATTAAACTTCGTCTATTTACTATTCGTTTATTCTGAATATAATTATGAACACAATAAATAAACCTTACATATTTGTTATAGGTAATGAGAAAGGCGGAGCAGGTAAAACTACCTGTTCTATGCATCTAATAATCGCTCTGCTTTATCAAAATTATTCGGTAGTAAGTATAGATACCGATTCACGTCAAAGTTCGTTAACGAATTATTTAAAAAATCGAGATTTATATAATAAACAAAATCCTGATAAACCTGTATTAGTACCGAAACATTTTCATATATCGGAAAGCGAAGTAGAAGAGCAAGCAAAGAGTTTTGAGCAAATACTCAAAAATAATCAGGATGTCGATTATATAGTGATTGATACCCCAGGCAGTCATACTCCTTTATCAAGGGTTGCTCATTCTTACGCCAATACAATTATTACACCGATTAATGATAGCTTTCTAGATTTAGACGTAATAGCAAAAGTTGATAGCAAGGATGAAATTATTAGCCCATCAATATATAGTCAAATGATTTGGGAGCAGAAAATGGAACGTGCTAGTCGTGATAGAATTAGTATAGATTGGGTAATACTTCGTAATCGTTTAAGTAATCTTGATGCATTAAATAAAAGACGTGTAGGAAATGTATTAGCTAAACTTGCTAAAAGAATTAACTTTAAACTCGCAGAAGGATTTAGTGAACGTGTAATATATAGGGAGTTATTTTTACAAGGTCTAACATTACTTGATCTAAAAACTGCAAAATATGATAGAGCATTTAATAGTTCACACGTGCTTGCACGTCAAGAATTACGAAATTTTTTAGACTTTCTAGATATTAATTAAGGCTGCGTTCAAAGGTTAATTTCTATACAAGTTTTTCTTGTATAAAGTTAAAATATGTATATAATGTGCAAAATTAATATGTTTTAACTTTATAAGAGAAACAAATGCCAAATATTGCTGAAAATATTTCAAAACTACCGGAAGAACAAGAAAAAGTTAATAAGCTTGTTGATCAATATAAAAATTTAACTCCGGAAGAACAAAAAATTGTTGATAGAAAACTTAAGTCACATTTTACAAAAGAAGAGCTAGAACAAGATGAGCTTAAATCAAGAATGAATAGAATACGTAGTAATTTGTCTAAGCAAGACCAAGAAAAACTACAAGCAGGTAATAATTCTATAGGTGAAATAGCAAAAGATGTATTATCGTTAGTTAAAGGAATAATAAATCTAGTCGAAAATGTTGCAGAGATAATTAAAAATCCTAAGAAAGCAATATATGAATGGATTAAAGGTGAGTTAAATCAAGTAAAACCTCAACAACAAAATTATCAGCAACGCCCATCAAAGCCAAAAGCTGCTGCAATATCAAGATAAAACTTTGGCAAGATAAATTTTTAGTTTTTATTTGCGAAAATTTGCGATTTTATGTATATAAGATAGGGGAAATCGTATAATAAAAAAATAAAAATGCATAAATACAGAACTCATAATTGTAACGAATTACAAATATCCGATGTAGAAAAAGAAGTTAAGCTATCTGGTTGGGTACATAGAAGAAGAGATCACGGGAATCTAGTTTTTATAGATTTACGTGATCATTACGGTATAACTCAAATCGTGTTTACCGATCAAAACCCTCAGCTTATGGAGGATGCAAGTCGTTTGCGTTATGAGTCGGTAATTACGGTAAGGGGGACAGTTGTAGCAAGATCAGAGGACACGATTAATAATACGCTTCCGACAGGTCATGTTGAAGTGCTAGCTGTGGAATTTAGTGTTGAGTCAGCTGCGGACACTCTACCTTTTGTTATTAATACCGAAAAAGACGCTCCCGAAGAGTCTAGGCTTAAACATCGCTTTTTAGATCTTAGACGTGAGAAATTACATAATAATATAATACTCCGCTCACAAATTATTTCTCATATTCGTCATTTGATGACAGCAAGCGGTTTTACCGAATTTCAAACTCCGATTTTAACAGCAAGCTCACCTGAGGGGGCTAGGGATTTTTTAGTACCGAGTAGAATGCATCCTGGTAAGTTCTATGCATTACCGCAAGCACCTCAGCAATTCAAGCAGTTATTGATGGTATCAGGCTTTGATCGTTATTTCCAAATTGCTCCTTGTTTTCGGGATGAAGATGCAAGAGCCGATAGATCACCCGGCGAGTTTTATCAGCTAGATGTAGAAATGTCGTTTGTTACACAGGAAGACATATTTAGTACTATTGAGCCTGTGATGTATGATTTATTCACTAAATTCACGGATAAGAAAGTATCAGAGACTCCTTTCGTTTGTATTCCATATAATGAATCTATGCTAAAATACGGCTCTGATAAGCCTGATTTGCGTAACCCTATTATAATTGCCGATGTAACTGAGATATTTAGAGATTCCAATTTTACAATCTTTAGAGAGAATATTCAAAAAGGTAGCATAGTTCGTGCAATTCCTGTACCTAAGGCAGCTGCACTGCCTCGTAGTTTCTTCGATAAAATGATAGAGTTTGCGATATCAGAAGGAGCAGGTGGACTTGGCTATATTCAGTTTAGTGAAACCGGTGAAGCAAAAGGTCCGGTAGTAAAATGCTTAAGCCAGCAGCAATTAGAGAGTCTAAAAGCTACAGCTAGTATTAGTAACGGTGATGCTGTATTTTTCGCTAGTGATAAGAAAGAGAAAGCTGCTAAACTTGCCGGTAAGGTTAGAATAAGACTTGGTGAAGAGCTTGATTTACTTGAAAAAGATTGTTTTAAATTCTGCTGGATTACCGATTTTCCATTCTATGAGTTAAATGAAGAAACAGGAAAAATTGATTTTAGCCATAATCCGTTTTCTATGCCGCAGGGTGGAATAGATGCTTTAGAGCAAGCTAAAACCACTGAAGAGTTATTAGAACTTACCGCATACCAATATGATATTGTTTGTAACGGTATTGAACTTTCCAGCGGTGCTATTAGAAACCATAAGCCGGAAATTATGTATAAAGCATTTTCCATAGCAGGTTATAGTGAAGAGGAAGTTGATAAGAGATTTGGAGGGATGATTAGAGCATTTAAGTTTGGAGCTCCACCACATGGTGGAATAGCCCCCGGTATTGACCGAATCGTTATGCTGCTTGCGGAAGCAACAAATATAAGGGAAATAATTGCTTTTCCTTTAAACCAGCAGGCTGAAGATTTACTAATGAACGCCCCAAGCTATGTAGAGGATAAAGCTCTAAAAGAGCTAAGCATATGCTCTCACCGTCTGCTAGAAAAAATGCAGAAAAAGAATAAGAATTTATAGTTGTTGTATGTTATTATGTCATACCGCAACTTGGCATATAGTATGTCATTTCTAGCTAAAAGCGGAAATCCAGTAACTATTAATCTCATCCTGCAACTTGATCGCAGGATCTAGTCTTTTTTAAATTTTTTTCTAGATACCGTGGTCAAGCCACGGTATCGAAAAGTACTGGATTTCCGCTTTTAGCTAGAAATGACATTAGGACTATGCAACGACTCTGTGACTGCTCGCAATGACGTTTAAGGCATACACTCAACAGTGCTTACCTTTGTTGATGTCTTTCCTTCCTAGCTTGTAATTTAGAGAATGCGATTCCTTTTACCGTTTCTACTCTTTTTGTTTGGAGTCCTTCTTGCTTCTTCTGTTGTAGTACATTACCAATTTTTATACTTTCCGCTATAAGTTTTTCTGTATTATGAATTTTATTTAAATTTTCGGGAGAAATTTGTTTCATAAAATAATTTGAGATACTAGGTAAACCTCTATTTTCACAAAAATTTCCTACCTTGTAATATATAGTATCTTTAGCAGTTAACTTGAAAGATTTAGCATTTAATAAGTTGGTCGTGTTTTCGATATTATCCTTATATTTTAAATTTTTCTTTATACCCTCAATATCTTGCTCGGTAAGATAATTTTCTTTTTTTAGCACTTTCATTATATTGTCGTAGAATTTTGCTACTGCTTTATCAGTTACGTTTTTAGTTGTTGTCTGCTTTGTAAAATCAACAATTAGTGATGCCAATTTTTCGCCTGTAGATTTGTCTTGTATACGCATTGATTTTGCAGGATCAGAAATTTGTACTTCTACTTTACCTGTCTTAACCTCAACTTCTTTTTCTTTCCATTTACCATCCAAATCTTTGCTCCATTGTTGTTCCTTGATTATTTCTTTTTTCAAGCCTATAGAGATTTTAATTTGGTAATTATTTTCATACGCCCACTCTTTAGCATCTTTACCTTCAATTGTAATGTTATTATCTATTGCATAGAGTACCGGGTCTTTTACAGGTGAATTAGCGAAAGTCTCTAACCAACCACCATTCTTAAATTCAGGTGAAACATTACTAAATTTTGTTACTATCTCAGCTCCTTTGGCCACTTCTTGCATATTAACAAGATTTTCTTTTATACTGCCTTTATAGTGTTTTCGCAAATCATCAAAATTTTTAATATTAGTAGATAACGCAATATTTTTTGGATCAAACCCAGCTTTTTTTAATTCATCAATTTTTTGATCAACTATTGCTTCCATCTGTTTCTCATCAAATTGACTTATCATTTGATTTAACGATTCGCTATATTTATCGATACTAAATGAGAAATTACCTGCTTTAATAGCAGCACTGTAGCCAACACCAGGATGTGCAAACATTTTAGCTGTTGATTGAATCATACTGCCAAAATTCTTATGAAATGCTAAAAAAGAGCGACCATGATCAATTTTGGTTATTGTTTTACCATCCTGCACCATTAAATTACCAGCATGATAATCTACTTCCCCCAGCATATGACAAGCAGCTATGGCTTTTTCAAATCCTTCCAATTTTTTTAAATTTTGATCATTAGCTCTGACTCTAGTTTGACCTGATAAACCAGAAAATTCTGTTAGTGTTACAGCATTATCAAAAAATTTAGAACGTACATAAAGTGAATCAGGGTGTTTTTCATCCGCTGTTACCAGACCTTCTTTTGGTGCGCGATCATGTAATAAAAATTGATACATGGTAGAGCCTATTAATTCTTGTACTCCGTCTCTTCGGTCAGCAATAGCCTGTTTTTGTGCCTTATTATCTTGTATTTTTTGGCATGCAGCATGAGTTTTATAAAAATGTTTTAAAATAAAAGTATTACCGGCATTATCTTTAGCAACATAACCGGCTGAGACTCCTGCTGCCTTTTTTCCTTTCCCCTCAAACTCAGCTTGCTGTGCCACCCTCTTATCACGTAGCATAGCATCAATTGCTTTTTTAGGGTCATTAGGATTTCTTATTCCTTCAAGTTTTCTGTAATCTGCGCTATATCGGCTATCATCTAATCCAACCTGTCGTTCAATTGCCTCTGCCATAACTAAATGCTGTAAAAGAGGTGCATCGATTATTTCCCTTAATTCCTTGTTTTTATCTCCTGGAAACGAGTTTTTTATTATTGTTGTAACTTTAGCTAAATCCTTAGTGTTTAAATCGGCTAGGGCCATATAGCTAATATATAGGCTTTCAGCAGTAGGAGATTGGTCATTAGAAAGGTCAATAACAGATTCGGCAATGCCTTCGCAGGTTCTAGATATTTTGGCATTCAATTCTGTATCGTTAGTTTTCAGGGCTTTAAAAAGTTGCTCTTGTAATAATAACTCTTGTTGAGTTTTCTCTTTAGACATAAAAATAATCTGATTAATATTAACTAATAGTGAAAGAGTGTTGTTGCGTGGGTCAAAATCCTCATCATTGCGAGGAAACCGCGCAGCAATTGACGAAGCAATCCAGTAAACATTCTGATTTATAGAATTTTTGTATTATTTTTTCTGTATTGTTAAGTTCGCTGCGACCGCTTGCAATGACGATTCGGTATCCACGCAACAATGCCACGTGGGAATGACATTGAATAAGTTTTCCAAGCCGTGCAACAAGGCCCCCGCTTTTGCGGGGATATGACATCGAGGTCTTTTTAAAAACTATTCAGTACTATGGATTTGATCGTGATATAACAATGAACAAACGGAAGCAATGAAATAAAATCATAACTTTGCAAGAATGATACCAATTAATCTCTTCTATTGCCTAAAAATCTCATTAAATATAGGAAAAGATTTATAAAATCTAAATATAAAGTAAAGGCTGCCATAATAGAAAGCTTTTGTCCTACTTCATCGTTTCCTGCCGTGTAATACATAGACTTAATCTTTTGAGTATCCCAAGCAATTAATCCCATAAATATTACTATTCCAATAAGAGAAGTAGCAAAAGAAAGAGCCGAGCTTTTTAGAAACAAGTTGACTAATGAAGCAATGATAAGACCTATAAGACCCATTGCAAAAAATGAACCCATAGATGTTAAATCTCTACTTGTACTATAACCGTATAAACTCATTGCTCCAAAAACGGAAGAGCAAATAAAGAAAGTACGAGCTATTGATGCACCGGTATAAATAAGAGCTAAATATGCAAGCGACATACCGATTAAACCGGCATAAACCCAAAATAATATTTGTGTCGTTTGCAGGTTCATTCGTCCGAAGCCCATAAAGAAATATAAAGCAATACCGAGCGGAGCAAACATTATAATAGTACCGAAACCTGTTTGAAACATTAAATTATAAATAGGCTCAACTGATATAGTTGTTACGGCTGCTACACCGGTTAGTAAAAGTGCTAAAGCCATATAATTATATACTTTAAGCATGTATTTTCTTAGGCCTTCATCAAAAGTTTTATTTTTTGAGGCGGTAGTTAAAGTTTTTGTATAATCGATCATAAGTAACCTTAGGATTATGTTATTTACATAATAAAATATAGCCTCTTAAAGGTATTTTTTCAAGCTATATTAATTATATTTTATAAATATCTTGCATTGAATATAAAGCAGAAGGTTTATCTTGTAGCCAAATAGCGGCTTTAATTGCACCAATAGAAAAAGAATTTTTATTCAGAGCTTCATGTTTTAAGGTGATTATTTCATCGTCACCTAAGAAAGATATTTCATGTATACCGTGAACATTTCCACCACGAAGCGAGGAAATACCTATTTCTTTTTCGCTTCTTAGTCTATTACCACGATTAAATGTTATATTTAATCCTTTTTTGCTTGCAATTGTTTCAGCAAGCATAACAGCAGTTCCTGAGGGTGAATCTTTTTTATTACGGTGATGCGTTTCTAGAATTTCAACATCGTAATCATCTAGTATTTTTGTTACTTCTTTAGCTAGATAGCTAAGCAAATTAGCTCCTATACTCATATTTGCAGAATATAAGACAGGTAAAGTTTGAGCTGCTTTTTCTAAAAGCTTAAAATGTTGAGGTTGGAGACCTGTGGTTCCGATTACTAATTTTGTATTATGTTTTAATGCATAATTAATTAATTTTTCTAATATTTCAGGGGTAGAAAAATCGATGATCACATCAGAATTTTTACAAAAATTATCTAAATCATCTAAATTATTAGTACTATTAAATTTTGCTGAAATTTTGCAATCTTTAAATTTATCTATTCTCTCTAGAATGGTTTCTCCCATTTTACCGGTAGAACCACTAAGACCGATATTTAACATATTGGCAATGTATACTCCTAATAAATGAACAGTAAGTAGACGAAGTTTAATTTGGAAAAGAGCAAGGAGTCTAAAGTCCTTGGATCGTAGTGTATACTTAATATAGTTTGAACCGCAGATCTTATTAGACGACGCCAATTTTTCAAATTAAACTAGGTTCTGTGAATATTTCTAATTGATTGGCTATTTTGAAGTATTTTTTAGCGAAAATTAATAAGATTTTTGCTGGAATAGTTACTTATATTTCAAAAAATCTTATAATTTGCAGCAAAAAATAACCAAAATTAAATCTTTGTATAAGATTTATGAAAATATAATAGAGGCTTTAAATCATTTTTAATAGCGGTATTTATTACTTCACCGATAAATATAACATGATCACCGGCATCGTAAGAAGCATATTTATTACACTCTATATGATAAGTTGCACCGTTTATTAAAGGGCAATCAGTTTTATTGCCAAGCTCATAATCAATTTTTGTAAATTTATTAGATTGTGATTTAGCAAAATGTTTTGAGATATCAATTTGATTCTCTGCTAAAATACTAATTGCAAACTTATCACTTTTTTGAAAACTGTTTATACTAAAAGAGTTTTTATTAAGGCAAAATAATATTAACGGTGGTTTTAAAGATACGGAAGTAAGAGAACTAGCAGTAAAGCCAAAAAGTTCGTTGTTGCAATTTGTTGTTATAACAGTCACTCCCTGAGGGAATCGGCTCATAGCATCTTTAAATTGACTTTCTGTTACTGTCCCAGCCATTTTTTCATAATTTTGTTAATGGTTCCGTCTTTTTTTAATGAATCGATTGCCTCATTAATTTCATTAATTAGTCCTGAGTTTTTAGACATACCTATAGCAAAATCGGATGAAAATTCTTCTAAAGTACTGCTTTCTAAATTTGAATTATTTTCTTTTAATTTTTTGCCTTGAAATTCCTCAGAAATAATAGCATCTATGACTCTGGCTTTTAATTCTTCAACCAACATTAAATGATTTGCTAAAGAATGAACTTTAATATTTATCGTTTGTGATAGATCGTGTGCTTTTTTTTCTAAAACACTACCGAGCTGTACCCCTACTATTTTATTTTCTAGATCTTTGCTATTTTGTATATTATCGCCTGTTCTATATATTATGGCAAATCTTGCAGTAGCATAATTATCGGAAAAGCTGATATATTCGGCACGCTCCGGTGTTACGGAAAGCTCTGCCACCGCGACATCAATATTTTCACTGACCAAAGCTGCAAGTAAACCGTTAAAGTCGAAGTTTTTTATGATAACTTTTTTATTTAGACGTTCGCTTATTGCTTTGATAATATCAATATCAATCCCAACAATCTCTCCGTCTTGGATAAATTCATAAGGAGGATTATCTGCAGCAGTACCGACTATTAAAGTTTTTTCCGTTTCTTTTTTTTCACAAGAAACTAGTAAGCAAGATAGTAAAAATATTTTCAGAAATTTCATAAAAATAATGTTTTAAGTTTGAGTATGTTCTGTGTCATCCTACGAAGCATTGCCCTTGTTGTACGGATATCAAATCGTCATTGCGAGGAAAATTACAAAGTAATTGACGAAGCAATCTCAGGATATTTGGCCAGATTGTCACACAGCCTACGGCTGCTTGCAATGACGATGAAACCGAGCCATGCAATAAAGTCTATGGCTGCTCGCAATGACAGGATAATCTATCCACGTGGGCAATACCTTCAAGGGAATAGCATCAAGAACTCAATTTCTCCTTTAAAAGCTGATTCACAAGAGTCGGATTAGCCTTACCGTCGGTTTTTTTCATTACCTGCCCTACAAAGAAACCGAATAATTTATCCTTACCACTTCTATAACCCTCTACTGATTCAGGATTTTCAGCTATTACCTCGTCAATTACCGTGTTTAGCACGTTATTATCCGAAACTTGTACAAGTCCTTTTTCTTCTACTATTTTATCAGGTGCTTTACCAGTTTCAAACATAATTTCAAAAACGGTTTTTGCAATTTTACCGGAAATAGTATCATTTTCTATTAATTTTACCAGCTTTGCAAAGTTACTAGGGGTAATTTTGCATTCATTTATTCCTATCGATGCTTTATTTAATTGGCCGAACAATTCACTAGTTAGCCAATTAGTAAGCATTTTAGGGTTACATTCATTTGCTGCTTTCTCAAAATACTCAGCAACCGATTCATCGGCTACTATTACTTCGGCATCATATTTACTTAAGCTAAATTCCTTCATATATTTTTCAATCTTTTGATCAGGTAGCTCAGGTAAATTTGCTTTTAGTTCATTTATTAACTCATCAGAAATAACAAGCGGTAATAAATCGGGGTCGGGAAAATATCTATAATCAAGTGCTTCTTCTTTTAAACGCATAGTTCTTGTTTCGCCGCTATCGGCATTAAATAGGCGTGTTTCTTGAATTATTTCTTCACCGCTTTCAAGCAAGTCTACTTGTCTTTTAGCTTCAAATTCTATTGCTTTAATGATGTTACGAATTGAATTAATATTTTTAATTTCGCATCTTGTGCCGAGTGGTTCGCCGCTACGTCTTACTGAAATATTAGCATCGCAACGCATCGAACCTTTTTCCATATCACCGTCACAGCTGCCAATATAACGTAACAAATTTCTTAGCTTTTTTACAAATTCAGCTGCTTCTTCCGGTGATGATATATCAGGTTCGGTCACAATTTCCATAAGCCCAATACCGGCACGATTCAAATCGATAAAGCTGTAATGTGGTGATTGATCATGCATAGATTTACCCGCATCTTGCTCTAAATGCAAACGGTTAATACGAATAGTTTTAAGATCGCCGGTACTAGTCAGTATTTCCATAGTGCCGTTTTGTACTATAGGATAATAAAATTGCGAAATTTGGTAACCTTGCGGCAGATCGGCATAAAAATAATTTTTACGATCAAATACCGAATATTTATTTATTTTAGCTTTAAGCCCAAGCCCTGTTTTAATTGCTTGGTGTACACAATGCTTATTTAATACCGGTAACATCCCGGGCATTGCTGCATCAACATAGGAAACCTGTGAATTTGGACTTGCTGCAAAAATAGTACTACTTCCTGAAAAAAGCTTAGATTTTGAGGAAATTTGAGCATGGATTTCAAGCCCTATTACATATTCCCATTTCCCCGTATCACCTTCAATATATGTCATAATTAAAAACCCTTTGGCTCAAATTTAATATGTTTTACACCTGACTCAATTGTCGATGCTACTTTCAAAACATTATATTCGTCTAATTGTTTACCTATAATCTGCATCCCAAGAGGTAAACCGCGTGCTGATAATCTGGCCGGAACCGATGCACAAGGTAAACCGGCTAAACTTGCAGGAATAGTAAATAAATCGTTTAAATACATAATAGTCGGATCATTTTGTTTTTCACCAATCTTAAAAGCTGCGGTTGGGGCAGCCGGTAATAAAATGGCATCAACTTTTGCAAAAGCATTATTAAAATCGTTTGCAACTAAACGACGTACTTTTTGAGCTTTTAGATAATATGCATCCATACCACTAGATGATAGCACATATGTTCCAATCATAATACGACGTTTTACTTCCTCCCCAAATCCGGCTGATCTAGTCATTTCATACATTTCGTCAAGCGTCATATTTTCACGTTCTACTCGAAGACCGTATCTAACGCCGTCATATCTATATAAATTTGAAGAAGCTTCAGCCGGTGCTATTACGTAATAAACAGCAACACCGTATTTAGCATGCGGCAAAGTAATATCAACTATTTCAGCACCGGCGTTTTTAAGTAGTTCTATGGTATCCTGCCACATTTTCATAATATCAGGTTCAATAATACTGCCCTCACCAAGGCTAAGAGGTACGCCTATCTTCATATTTTTCATAGAACTTCCGATAGCGGATTGTAGCTCTGGAACTTCTGCTTTAATCGAAGTAGAATCTTTTTCGTCAAACCCCATCATCACTTCAAGAATAATGCTACTGTCTAAAACGCTTCTAGTAAATATTCCTGCTTGATCAAGGGAGCTAGCAAACGATATCATTCCGTATCTTGAGCAACGACCATATGTCGGTTTAAAACCAACTAAACCCGTAAAGCTTGCAGGTTGACGTACCGAGCCGCCCGTATCGCTACCAAGAGCAGCAGATGCCATAAATCCGCTAACTGCTGCAGCTGAACCGCCTGAAGAACCGCCTGGAACTAAATCAGCATTATCATCATTTGCTTTCCAAGGGTTAATTACATTTCCAAAACAACTAGTGATATTTGCTGAACCCATAGCAAACTCATCCATATTGGTTTTGCCGAGTATCACACCACCCTTATCAAAAATATTTTGTGTAACACTTGATTCATAATTAGGTATAAAATTTTTCAGTATATTAGAACATGCTGTAGTTCTAATTCCTTTCGTGCAGAAAAGATCTTTAGCGGTAAACGGGATACCCTCAAGGGTTCTTGCGTTATTTTGAGCATAATTTTGATCGGCTACTTCAGCCTGTTTTAAAGCTAAGTCAAAAGTTTCGGTAACATAAGCATTTAGGTTTCTATGCTTCTCTATTTGTTTAATATGTGCACCTATTAATTCCGTACTTGTAAAATCTTTATTTTTTAGACCTTTTATACTGTTTGCTACTGTTAGTTTGTTTAGTTCCGTCATAATTATTCAACAACTTTTGGAGTGATAAAATATTTTACTTCTTTAGCCAGCTGAGCACTATTTCCACTTACATTATCAAATAACTCACTTGATAAATCAGAACTTGTAACGGCGTCCTCTCGCATTCTAGCATTCATATTAGAAACCGAAGTTAAAGGTTCTATATCTTTGCAATCTATTTCATTTAAAATATCGATCATATCCATAATAGTACTAAGCTGAGTAGAAAATTTTTCTACAGTATCTTCTTCAAATTTTAATCTAGCTAATTTTGCTATTTTCTGTGCTTCTTCTTTTGTTATCATAGTTTTATTATTTTGAGTGTTATAGTCTGATGTTATTCCCGTGAAGGCTTGCCTGTGTGTAACGGTATTTCTATCATCCTGCGACTTGTGAGCTAGATCCTGGATACAGCCTGTGATACAAGGCTCTATAGCCGATTTTATTGCATGACTCCTTTATTTTATTAAGGCAAAAAAGCTAATTAGTTATTTTTTCTAAAATTATCTTATTATCAAAACCACCATTAACTTTCTTTTTTGTTTTTTAATATATCTTTTAGTTTATAGCCATTAATATTACAGATTGTTTCAAGTACTTCTAATATATCGGCAACTTCTCCATATACTCATCTTGTAAAAATTCCTCTACTTCTTTTAGTAGTTTATTTTTTAATAATTCTTTATACTCATATGATTCAGCAATATGAGTAACTGGTATCCTGCTTGATTTTAAGATAATTTCTGGAATTAAATCTCTAACTAATTTTGTCATTTTATTTTGTCAGTATAGATTCAATTTATGTCATTCTCGCTTGGCATTGTTGCATGGATCGATTCCACCGCTGTCATCCTGCGACTTGATTGCGGGACCCAGTTAAAAATACTAAAATTATTAGTATTTTTTATTGTTTTTATGGATCCCGTGGTCAAGCCACGAGGTGGCACAGTGAATTTTACCGGCCTACGCAACAATGCCTCCTCGCAATGACGATTCAGTATCCACGCAACAAATCTAAAGCGGGAATGACATAGAAAATCAAACAGTCATTATTTCTTGTTCTTTTTGTTTTATTACCGAGTCAACTTTACTACTATAATTATCGGTTAGCTTTTGTACTTGTTCAGATAAGCTATGATGCTCATCTTTTGCGATAACGTTATCCTTTTCTAGCTTTTTAAGTTCTTCATTGCCGTCTCTTCTAATATTACGTAATGAAATTTTAGTATCTTCACCGTATTTATGAGCAAGCTTTACCAGTTCTTTACGTCTTTCTTCAGTTAAAGCCGGTATCGGCAGTCTGATTAATTGACCGTCCGTTGCAGGAGTTAAGCCAAGATTTGCTATCGTAATTCCTTTCTCTACCGATGACACCATAGATTTATCCCAAACCTGCACGTTAATTGTTCGTGCATCAGGGGTGGATAGAGAAGCAACTTGTGAAAGCGGCATTTTACTCCCGTAAGCTTCCACGGTTACGCTATCAAGTAAATTAACTGAGGCTCTACCGGTACGTAGTCCTTTAAGCTCATGATCTAAAACTTTTAGAGCTTTCTCCATCTTTTCTTGTAAGTTTTTCTTTAAATTCTCTTTATCCATATTTATTTATCCATATATTATTATTAGTACACGAATTGAGACATTGTTATATGTATTAGGAAATGCCCCCGATATCATCCCCGCGTAGATTGGTTTTCTAGTCATTGCAAGGAAAAACTATAAGTTTTGACGAAGCAATCTAGTAAAAAATTCTGATTTACAGAGTTTTTTACTAGATTGCCACGCAGCCTACGGCTGCTCGCAATGATGATTTGGTCTCTACGCAACAACACCTATGCCAACAATTCACACTACAATATGTTATTCCTCAATTGTCGTATATTTCCCTTTATCTTGTATTACTCTAGCAAAATTTCCCTGTTCTTTTATCGAAAATACCCTTATAGGTAATTTATTTTCTCTTGCAACTGCAATAGCTGCCGTATCCATGACTTGCAGGCTATTAGTTATAACATCTTTATAGCTAATAGTGAAATATTTTTTAGCATCCGGATTTTTTTTAGGGTCGGAATCATATACACCATCAACCTGAGTTGCTTTTAATAAAATATCGCAATTCATTTCGATTGCACGAAGTACTGCGGCACTATCGGTTGTACAAAACGGGTTACCAGTACCGCCGGCAAAAATGACTACACGCTTTTTTTCCATATGTCTTTTAGCTTTGCGGCGAATATAAGGCTCGCACACGCTCATCATAGGAATAGCCGATAGAACTCTTGTATAGATATTGAGGCTTTCCATAACGTTTTGTAAAGTTAAAGCATTAATCACCGTTGCAAGCATACCTATATAATCCCCTGAAGCTCGGTCCATACCGACAAGTGCTGCATTAATTCCGCGGTAAATATTTCCACCGCCGACTACAATAGCGACTTCTACTCCTAAATTGATAACTTCTTTAATATCGCCGGCAATCTTTTTTATTACGTCATATTTATGCCCAAATTGCTTATCTCCCATTAAAGCTTCCCCTGACACTTTAAGTAAAACTTTTTTATACTTTAGAGCGTTTATATCTGATATCATTTTCTACTTCAAGTTGTTTTTATAATATCTGCTTAATTTTTTTAATCATTATACCTCTTTGTAGGTCGGTAATCGATGATTTATTGAGTGCATGCACTAATAACATATTATTATTTATATCAAGTGTTACTGTACCTGGAGTTAGAGTAATCGAATTACCATAGATTATTTCGCCTATTTCTTCTAGCCCTTCTGCGTCCACCCATTCAAAAACCGGCTCTATTCCTATCTTTCTTTGCCAAATTATTTTAATAACCGCGAAAGTCGATTTCCATATTTCTAATAATAACCAAGGAAAATATAATATAAATTTAATTTTAGTGAGCATTAATATTTTCGGTTAATTTGATATTTGAAGTAAAAGGTATTAGTAGCATTATAAATACAAATAACAGCCCTATCATATTAAATATATTATTTATTGCAATTACAAAAGCATCATGATTTAATTTGTTTGCTAATAACAAATATGATGCTTTTTCGGGATTCAAAACTTTCCCGCTTAATAATTCAGTATAAGAATCTAGTTGTTCTAATGCCATTATAGAAGTAGACGAGATATTTTCCGATAAATATTGCATAAAGGTTTTAGTATCATTAGTAAGTGTAGTACTGATTATTGCAAGCCCTACCGCTCCTCCTAAATTACGAGTAAGATTATAAAGCCCGCTAGCGTTGCCTACTCTTTCTTTCGGCATATTGCCAAGAGCTATATTATTAGTCGGTATAAAACAAAACATTAATGAAAGCCCTCTAACAAATTGAGGAAGTACAAATGCAGCAAATTTAGAATCAGGCGTTAGAAAACTATTCAAATGACATCCAAGAGCAAACCCTCCAAGCCCTATAATAAGCATCAGGCGTAAGTCTACCCCTAGCCCTAACATTCTACCGGCGAGTGGTGCAGATAAAAATTGTGCTCCGCCCATCACCATCATAGTAGCCCCGATTTGTAATGTATCATATCCGGCAATAGTAAAGAGAAATAGCGGTAATATATATACTGCCCCGTATAATCCGATACCTATAACGAACGAATAAAGGCAAGCAAAAGTAAAGTCTTTATAAAGAAATGTTTTTAAGTCTAAAATTGGATTAATAAAGGTTAGTTCTCTAATGATTAATAAAATAAAACCTAAAACTACTGCAATACTTAAGAATAATATTAAATTATCTTCAAGCCAACCTTTTTTGTTCCCTTCTTCTAACACATACTGTAATAAGCCAAGCGTTAAAGCCATTAATAATATACCGAGAAAATCAAAATTTTTCAGTAATTTATAATTTGGTTTATCAAAATCCCCATATAAAAAAACTACCGTGCATACGAAAATACCGGGTATGACGTTTAATAAAAACATAAAATGCCATGATAAAATCTCCGTAATATATCCACCGAGTGTAGGTCCTAAAGTAGGGGCAACAGTTACGACAAGTCCAATTAAGATAGTAACGATAGGACGTTGTGATGCAGGAAAAAGTATAAAAACGGCACTAAAGACCGTTGGTATCATAGCACCGCCAAAAAAGCCTTGTAATGCTCTAAAGATAATCATGGATTCAATATTAGTTGCAAGCGAACATAATACGCTCATAACCGTAAACCCTAAAGCTGCAATAAAATAAGAAATTCTAGTAGCAAGTAACCTTGCTAAAAAGCCGGTAATAGGAATAATGATAACTTCAGCTATTAAGTATGATGTTTGAACCCAAGAAAGTTCATCGCTTGAAGCGGAAAGACCGGCAGCTATTACGGATAATGAGCTAGCGACAATTTGAATATCAAGTACCGACATAAACATGCCGACAACCATACCAAAAAAAGCAAATAATTGCTTTTTAGAAAGAGCAGGTGGTTGTAAATTATCATTTGACATAATTAAATTATACAGTTTAAATTAAATAAAGTTAATAAGTGACATATATGTTTAAAAGTGACATATATGTTTAAAATAAAAAATTATTGTACAACTTTTAATCTTCAATTAAACTATTTATTAGGATATATAAATAGACAAGACATAATATAAGGTAATCATGTTATTTATATTTAGCAAATAATAAATATGTGATTGATTTATTAAATAAAAATATTTACTATAACATTAATATTTATTAACTATAATTGATTTATCAATATGCAAAACCCAGCACAAAAAGTTATATCTTTTTCAGAGCATAAATCTGATATAGAACGCATAAAGAAATCAATAGAAGAGGGGTGGGCGATAGTAAAGCTAGTACCTAATAAAGACCGTTTTATTGGACTTTTAGAAAAGATTTCGCATGCTGAAGATGAAACAATCTATATTCCTCCAAGAAAAAAGATAATAGTTAATTAACACGAATAGCGAATTATTACATAATCTGCTATTCGGCTTAAGAAGTTGATATAAAAGGTGACAATTGGCTTTCACTTTTTATATAAAGCTAAGTATATATTATTTTTTAGCAAAAACTTATAAAATTCTTTACAAAATATAATGGAATTACCTAAAAAAGGTAGTTTTGTTTTATGCCACTCTTAAAAAGACCTTATTGTCATTTCCGTGTAGCATTGGTGTTGTTGCATGGATTAATTCTACCCTATCATCCTAGCTCATTTGTAGCGAGATCCAGTTTAAAATACTAAGGTGACCTTGCGGTTAATAAAGTGCATTACCGCAGTTGCTGCAATCTTGCCTATATTATGGCTCAGGGAATCACGAATGGCGTCATATTCTCTTGTTACCGTCCTGCTCTAAACCACTGTAAGCACTTAGCAATATCCCGTTATTAGAATTTAAAGCCAGAGTAACGCTCCCTGTTATTTTATTTTCTATCTTTTTCCCTAAATCAGATAGATAGTGCGTTATTATTTACAGCATTTACTGCAAGTTCCGTTACTTTCTCTATCGCTATCATCTTCACCAGCTGTACTCCCGATGCTTTCGCTAGCTCTATGATGGTCTTAAAAAAGTTTCCAACTTCAATCTTTCAAGCATTTTGATAGTTCAATACTCATAGATCTTATTGGTAAAGGTTTATTTTCTGCTATAACTTGCTGACGTTCTTTCATGATTGCTTCTCAGCATCTGTAATCTTCATCTTGTCTTTTCATTAAATCAAATTGGGCAAGGTAGGTATTTAGCTTTTCTTGAGCCTTTGTCACTTCTCCATCTTTAGCGTGTAAAAATTCGCGGGACATCTTCTGGAAATAGTCTTGGATTACACATTTGTATATAATTTACTATCAATAACCAACCTAAATTACGTCTATCCTCTTTAGAATATTTAGGATAATTTATATATTTTTCATCATCCATAAAAACATAATCGAAATATTCTTCTAATATTTCTCCAGTATCATATAATTCGCCTAAATGAAAATGATATTGTTGATAATATTTTAACATTACTTCTAAAAATTCACCTAAATTTTCTAATCTAAGGTTATATCTTCTACTGCTTTAAATTCTACAGAATCAAAGAAATATAAATCTATATATTCTTGAAGTGTTTTTCTGATATATGCATCTTCTTCATTTATTTTTTCATACCATAATTTATCTGTCATTGTTTATTTTAGTTTTTTATATTTGGATCAGAAATATTGTTTATTTCATTTTGTTATTCCAATAATTTATACTGCTTCAAGGTTTCATTAAAGTTTTTATTACCTTATTTGCATGTTTTTGTTGTGATTAGGTTATTTTTTAAAACAGCGTCTCTCTCTATTTCTTTATATGTCTATATGTCCTTACATGAGCTACATTACCACCTGTATTATCAAATATTACAAACTGGTCATTTTTTATATCAACAGCAATAAGTCTTTCAGTATCATTACTTATTTTATAAGCATTTTTCAAAATCGCTTTAGGTTCTTTAGATGCTGGACTTTTTGACCACTTGGATTGATGGTGATAATAAATGATTAGTATTTTAAGTTATTATTTTTATCATGGTCAAGTCACGGTATGACACGAATGCGTTTTTCTACACATTATTAGTATATCAGGTTCTACCACGCCTATCACAAATAGGTCTATAGTTTTATTTAGAAAATGGTGCCAATGTGGGGATTTGAACCCCAGACCTACGCATTACGAATGCGCCGCTCTACCAGCTGAGCTACATCGGCTGAAATATGATTATATTATGCTGAGATATGGATTCCTACGAGACATGTTTCGTCATTGCGAGCGACTGATAAGGAGCGTGGAAATCCAATAAAAAAATTTTAAAATGCTCAAAACTAGCATCATTAGTTGGATCCCGTGGTCACGCCACGGGGTGACAATGAAACATCTTTATAAATGTGTCGAAAATCTTAAATGGAAATGCTGCGTATCGTCATATTTCTTCTTTTTAACCGGGAAACCCCAATCCATTCTGATCGGTGCAAAACGTGTTACCCAAATAAAGCCGAAACCAACGGAAGCTCTAAGAGATTTATCGTTATAAAAACCGTTTGGAGTTTGATATTGTTTCTTATTTAGGCCTACTCCCCAAACGCTTCCTAAATCCATAAAGACTGCACCTGTTAAATTAAATTCCTCAGGTACAGGTGTGGGGAAATTAAGCTCTGTTGAAAATGTGTAATATCGCTCACCGCCAAGTCCTTCGTTAGTGACCTTTTCACGAGGTCCTACACCACCGCTTGCAAAGCCTCTTAAACTATAATCACCTAAATTGAAGCGATCGGAAATTCTAATAATTTTTCCTCCAAGTCCTGCAATATCGCCTCCGGAAGCAGATAATTTTAAAGTAAACTTGTTATGTATGAAAGATTTATAATATTTACCGTTAACTTCATGCTTTATATATTTGTTATCACCTCCAACGCCGGCAAATTCTTGTGTGCTGCTTACTAAATAACCGTTTTTTGGAACAATTTTATTATCGGTTTGATCATAAGTAATAGTATGTCCTATAGCAGAAGTAATGAATCTTCCCATTTGCTCCTTTAAGAATATTGAGCTTGATGGAGTTGGAGCACTTAAAATATCACGTTTGATTAAATAATCTATTTCGTGACCTAAATCCTCTTTAATTTCATAACCAAGAGAAGTTTTGACTCCTATAGAGTGTAACTTATAGCTTTGATCAGTTGTATTTAATACACTAGCACCGCGTCCGGTATAGTTTCTAAATGCGTTTACGCCAAGTGATAAATCACGATCTAAAAAGTGTGGTGCGGTAATACCACCGTAATAGCTTGTAGTGTTTTTACTTACTTGTACACCGGCATTAAGCAGTTTCCCGGTACCGACTAAATTACGCTCTAAGAAAGAGAAACGTCCGAATAAACCGCCGGCAGTATTATATCCTAAATCAAAACCTATAGAGGAAGTAGATTTTTCATCAACTTCAACGTTAACATCATATTTATCTTTAGCTTTAGTCGGAGCTAAGCTAATTGCTACTTTCTCAAAATAATCTAAATTTCTAAGATTACGCTCACCTTTTTCAATATATGAACGATTAATTATATCACCTTCTTCTATTTTAAATTCTCCTCTTATAACATGGTCTTCGGTTTTAAGGTTATTAATAATATTAATTTTATTAATATAAACCTTATCGGCTTTTTCAATAATAAATTTAATATCTGCAGTATGATTAGCATTTTTCATTATATCCGGATAAACATTTACCGTAGGGTAACCGTTCGCTGTAAAATATTCTCCGATTTTTTCAGCTATATCATCAACCTTTTTCATATTGAAAACCTTGCCTTGCTTAATATTAACAATTTTATTAAGTGGTGTTATATCTATATTAGTTAATTTATTGTCTATTGTAATATTACCGAAGCTATATTTTTCTCCCTCTTCAATGGAATAGGTAAGGGTGAAATATTCTTTAGTATTATTGAGTTCTGCCGATGCCGAAATTACTCTAAAATCTGCAAAACCTACAGATTGATAAAACTCTCTCAGTAATTCTTTATCATATTCCACTCTATCAGGATCGTAGGTATCGTTACTTTCTAAAAAACGAAACCAACGAGATTCTTTAGTTAAAACAATAGATTTAAGTTCTGAATCAATATAATTTTCATTACCGCTAAAATAAATATATTTAATACCGGTTTTTGGTCCTTCTGCTATATCAAAAATAACCTTAACTCTGTTGTTTTCTAAATTTTCGATTTTAGGTGTTACTGTAGTAGCAAAACGTCCGCTACGTTTATAAATTTCTAATATTTTCTTTACATCTAATTCAATTTTAGCTTGGCTAAGAGATTCGCCCGACATTGTATAAATTTCTTTAGCGAGCATATTAGTTTTGATTTTAGAATTACCGCTAAATACTACACTACTTATAAAAGGCGTTTCAGTAACGTTAACTATTAAATGACCATCATTTGTTATATGCATATTTATATTTCTAAAAAGTGAGGTGGTATATAAACGCTTTATTGCCTCATCTTCTTTAGAATTATTATAAGTTTCTCCTACCTTAAGCTTTAAATAGCTCTCAATAGTAGAACGCTCAACCCTATGGTTACCTTCGATAGTTATTTTACGAATTACAGAGTCAGCTAATGAAATATGATAATAAAAAATCGTTAATAATAAAATTGTTAACTTACTAATTGATCTGATTGTCACCTAAAACCTTCTTTAAGATTTAATTTAAATTTCTGTGTTTAAACCCGATGTCATCTTGTGGCTTGACCACGGTAAAAATAATAAATTAGATACCGTGTTCAAGTTGTGGTATGACAAAGAACTGGATTCCCGCTTTTAGCTAAGAATAATACAAAGTTCTCCTAACTAATGCATTCAAACATAATTAATGTATTCCACTATAGTAGATAATATAAACGAGAGCAAGCAAATCTATAATTTAGGAAAACAAATTTTGTATATCGTTGGAAACAGAAATTATAATAAGAAAAATTATGATTATTGCTCCTAATTGTAACAAAATATTTTTAATCTTAGGATTCGGTAATTTACCTGTAATTGCTTCATATAGTATAAATATTAAATGTCCGCCGTCAAGCACCGGTATAGGTAGTAAGTTAAGTAACCCTAAATTAACAGAAAGCATTGCTATAAATAGCAGATACATTTGGGTTCCACCAGCTATAGATTTGCCTGACTCTTTAGCAATAGCTACCGGCCCTCCTATCTCATCGAATGAACGTTTTCCTACAATCATTTGCGATATTGCGTTTAGAGTTAAAGCAGACATATCTATAGTAGTATTAATAGCTTCCCAGAATCCTCCTAAAATTCCTATTTTAGTATGAATAGGTTTATTTTTAGCTATAATACCGATACGAAGAGTTTTCTTAACTTGCTTTTCTTCGGGAGATGATATAATTATTTCTTGAGGCATTATATTAACGATAAATTCCTCACTTTTTCTTTCTATAGTTAAAGTAGAAGAACTAAAACCGTTAATTAATATCTCTCTCTGCACGTCCCTGAAATCTTTAACAGATTTATCGTTAACCTTAACAATTTTATCTCCTGCTCTTAAGTCTGCTCTCTCTGCCGGTGATGAAGCTACTACATCACCTATTATAGGAGGAATCACTGTTTTTCCAAAGTAACAATAAAAACCTGCAAATATTATTACAGCAAGTAAATAATTAATTAACGGACCTGCTGCAACTATTAAAAAACGTTCTAAACAAGATTTAGCATCAAAAGCTACTTTTTCATTAACTTCTTTAGTCTTATCCATAAGGCTGCGATCATAGCCGTAAATCTTGACATAACCGCCAAGCGGTATAAGGCAAATCTTCCACCTAACTCCTTTTTTATCGGTAATGCCTATTAGTGCTTTACCGAAACCTATCGAGAACTCCTCAACTTTTACATTAAAATACCTAGCAATACAATAATGCCCAAATTCATGGATAAATACCAAGATACTAATTGTTATAATAAATCCTATTATAGAGAGCATAAAAATTTTATAAGTTTACTAATAAATTATTTTAAGGTATACATTGTAAGGTTATAGATATCATTTCGTAGTTGTGAGTGGACGCTGCTCCTTGGTTTCCGATGTCATTCCCGCGAAAGCGGGAATCCACAAAAAATGAAGTAATCCAAATTTATTAGTTTTAAAAACTAATAGTATTTATGTTTTTTAATTACTGGATTCCCGCTTTCGCGGGAATGACATCACGCCATATCACACTCGCAATGACGAAAATTAAATTTTAAATTTCTTTTCTCTATGAGTTCAAATAAAATTAATAAAAAATCGATTGCACGTATTGCAGCAGTGCAAGCTATTTATCAAAATATATTGCAAAATAACGACGATATGGATGATATCATGCAAAATGTACTTTCTTTTTATCAAAATAATAATTCTATAACAGATTTACCTGAGAATTTAAAAGTATCATTAAGTATAAGTCATTTTCAAATGCTGGTAAAGTTAGTATTTGAAAATATTAATAAATTAGACGAAATTATCGACAATCATTTAACAAATGATAAAGATCCTGCACATATGCCGATCTTACTCCGAGCTTTATTGCGTGTTAGTATATGTGAGCTATTATTTTGCCCTACTACGCCTGCTAAAGTAGTAATCAACGAATATACGGATATAGCAAATGATATGTTAAATGAGCATGAAATTGGTTTTGTTAATTCTGTATTAGATAAAATAGCAAAAGAGCATACTCGTTTAATTTGAAAAATTGGCTACAAGTACTGTGGTACTCAAGTATTATTAACGGCTTCCGTTCCTCGTCTTGTGGATTCCTTGCTCTTTTCCATATTAAACTTCGTCTACTTATTCTTCATTTATTTATAAGTATAAAAAAGATTTTATGACAAATAATTTAAGCGGTTATAGAAATAAATTCATTAGAGTTAAGACTTCTAAAAAACGCACCGTCTCTTCTAGTAATTGGCTTAGACGCCAATTAAACGATCCGTATGTTGCAAAAGCACGTATAGACGGCTTTAGGTCGAGAGCTGCATATAAACTACTTGAAATTCATGAAAAATTTAAACTTTTTACTCCTAACATGAAAATTGTTGATCTAGGAGCAGCTCCTGGGGGATGGAGTCAAGTAGCTTCCAAGCTTATTAAAGCTTCGGATAATAACCTAAATAATAAAATAATCTCTATCGATGTGTTAGAAATCGAACCTGTTGCTGGAGTTGAATTTTTTCAAAAGGACTTTTTTGAAGCAGCTACGGAAGAATTAATTATTCAGGCTTTAGACGGTAGAGCTGATATAGTAATGAGTGATATGGCATCAAATACCATAGGTCATAAAGCTACAGACCATATAAGAACCTTACTTTTATGTGAGCAAGCTTTTGAATTTGCTTTAAAAGTATTAAAACCCTCCGGTCATTTTATTGCTAAAATTTTTCGTGGCGGTGCAGAAAATGAATTATTAAATAAAGTAAAGCGTGAATTTAAAACAGTGAAACATTTTAAACCTTCATCCAGCCGCAGTGAATCTACGGAAATCTATTTAGTTGCTCTAAATAAGAAATAATGAATATGAAAGGCGAAAGGTGATTTCTGCCTATAAATTTATTATATTATGTTATTTTTTTATTTAGCATATTAGAGGATATAGATGATAATTACTTATATCTCCTGTTGTTTTGACTTCCTGAGCATATTCTTGACTGCAGCTTTGAAAATTATTATACATCCCAACTAAATTAGTTCCGGTTTCAGTTTCAACTATTTGATTATATAAATTATTTTTTAAATTTAGAGTATTTTTAGCATATTTTTGTGTTGCTGCTTCCCAATCATCTACGGCTAAAGTAATATTCTGTTTCAAATCAGAAAAATTAACAAGTCCATGTTTACTGATTCCAGTTATGATTTCTTCAAAGCCTTCGACTATTCCATTAATTCCTAGATATTTTATAACTTTTTGTTTGGCAAAATTATATAAATATGATGCCCATTCTTCTGATTGTGATAGTTCTGTTTTTTTACCAGGAAGTACCATTGTTGTTTTTCCCAAATGCTTATTAGTAATATTAATAAGATTATGTTTTGCATTATATATCTTAGAATGGGTAGCTAGCTCTTTTATTGGAGTTGTTACTTTTCCGGTAAATAAATTTTTTTCTATGCCTCTTTCAATTATTGGTTTTGAGCCAGGGCTATCAAAAGTTGTAGATTTATTAAAATGTAGGTTGCGAGAATGTATTTCTACTAAGGTTAAATCTGCAATTATTGCTCCAAGTGAATGACCGCTAGTATTAAAACTATATTCTGTGGCTTTACTTAAGCCGCCTAATTTGTTAATTATTTCACTAACAAAATCCTGAAGTGGAGTTAGTTTAGTAGGTAAATAGTGCAGAGCGATAAGCAAGTCGTCTAATAAATCATATATATTGAATTTTGTGCCGGCACTAGCAATATGAACTTCTTTAGTTTCTTTATTTATAAATGCGACGGCTTTATAATCATATTTAGCAGTGCTGATATTATCACATGAAGCAGTCAGTATTTCCCAGCCGCTATCTGCTAATTGTTCACTGACCTTTGATGCTTTTAGCTTATAAATATTTAAATCATCTGTTTTATATGCGAGGTCTAACCCTATATAAGCAAGCTTTTTAGTGCTAATATGTTTAGAATTTTTATACGTAGACATATCTACCTCTTTTTGATCAATTTCACCATAAAATATGGTTTTTCTAAAAAATGTCAAGTCTATATAATACTTATTAATCTATTATTAAATAAAGATTGACATTTGATTACTTTTGTTATATGATGCATTTATAACCATGAAATATGGTGATTTAAACAAGAAGAAAGGAGATAGACTATGTTTACATTATTAGCACATAATTTATTCGGAAGTAATAAACCTATTACTTACTTATCTTTAATAGAAAAAGCAAAAGCAGATTATAGTTTTTATACAAAATTAGCATCAGGAAGCTTTTTTACAGGAATAAGTAGTTGTTTTTTATCTAGTAGTTGGTTAAGCAAAATACCTTTAATAATAGGGGCTGTTTTTGGTACTAGTTATGGGGCAAAAGGCATTATGGATAGTAATGAACAAATGAAGCTTTTTACTAAAGCTCATGAAGCAACTAAAGTTGAAGAGTATTTGGCTACTTCTGGGTTAGGAAGTTTTGTATACGGTACTGCTGTAGATAAAAACGGTATAGATAAATTTACCGGTAAATATATTGAAGGAATAAACGGTAAGATAATATCTAATGCAATAACTCGTGTACCAACCTTAAGTTTAACGGAAGACGGCGTTGGTTACAAACATAATGGTGGCTATGAAATAGTAGAATCAACAGATCGTGCGTTATATCAGGAAATACCTGGCGTGAAAGGACAATATACAAATAACTTAGTTCTAGATACTAGTATTCTTCCTTTACATGCTTGTATTATTCAGCAGCTAATACAAAATAGCTATTCAAGTGAAGATATTGAAAAAGCTTTAAGTTTAGGAACTGTTGCAAAGAGAGAAAGTTACAAAAATAAGCAATTAGCAGAATACAAGCCAAATTTGGCAAGTAAGTTATGGCATGGTACAGAAAAAGCTATGCAAAATAAAGAAGTAGAACTTTCAAAAGAAATACAGAAATATGCTGAAATAAATGAAGCTTATGAAATGTTATTTAATTATCATACTTCCACTAGTGAAAAACAAGAAGAGCAGTTTTATAGCCTTGATTATAATAATCTTAATGATGATCAAACTCAAATCTTAGGAGATGAGGGAGATGAAGGATATATATCTGATATTGCCTAGTAACTAAATACAAAACTTTCTAGAGAGTAAGGTTATAGATCTATAACCTTACTCTTTTTTATTTAATAACCTCTTTAGCTCTCCTTTCAAAAGCTATAATCATTTTTTCGGTTGCTTTGGTAAAATAAGTGCCGATTAATTTATCCAGTATTACGGATTTCATTTTAAAATCAATAAAGAATTTTAATTCAGTTCCTGCCGTGTATGGAACAAATTGCCAAGTACTTTTTAAATATTCAAAAGGTCCTGAAATAGCTACCGTATTAATCAAATATATTCCATCATTTGTTATTTCGCTTGTAACTCGTGAGTTATATTTTTCTGAAAAGCCTTTTAACTGAATTACTAATTCAGCAATAACCTCTTGATTATTTTCTGAAATAATTCTAGAAGCAGAACACCAAGGCAAGAATTTAGGATAAGATTTTACATCCCAGACCAAATCAAACAATTCTTGCGGTTTATAGGGTAAAATTTTAGTGTGTTGAAGGCAAGGCATTAGAAATCTGTGACTTTACCTTTATGCTGCCAGTCCCCGTATCTTGTCAGTTCTAGACCTTTAACACCGCCAATTTCTTTTTCTTTTGGTAAATTTTCTTCTTCTGATATATTATTAGACATCTTTCTAAACTTCGCTTCTAGAGGTAATTTAGACGTCGATCCGGTACTCGCATCCTCACGTATGCCCATATACGTTGTGGTGCTGCGTTCCGTGTCTCCTGTAAATTCCTCTCTATAAGCTGGTTTGGAAAGATGTCTATTATCTTTTTTATCGTCCATAGTACTAAATATATGAAATATAACCGTATTTATATTAATAGTCGTTTAGCTGAAAATAGCAAGATAGAATTAGCAAGTAATCATGTTCATTATGTAAAAACGGTGCTACGTCTTAAAGTAAATGATGGATTGCGTCTCTTTAACGGTACGGATGGAGAATTTCTAGCACAAATTAACGATATAGGTAAAAATAACCTATCGGTTAGACTTAAAGAACAGTTAAAAAAGCCTTATACAGAATCTACGTTAACTCTTGCTGTTGCTATAATAAAGCAAGATAAATTAATGCTTGCAATAAATATGGCTACGCAATTCGGTATAACTAAAATTATTCCGTTAATTACTAGGCGGTGTCAATTTAGATCGGTAAATATCGAACGTTTAACGAAATGTGTTATTGAGGCAACAGAGCAATCAGAACGTCTTACTCCCCCGATAATTGAAAAAGCTATCACAATACAAGATTATCTAAAAAAGAATAATAATTTGATGTTATATGCTAATGAACATGAAAAAGAGAAAAATTCTATATTACGAATTTCATCATCACTTAGTAATAGTGATATAACTATTATTGTAGGACCGGAGGGAGGCTTTACTAATGATGAGCTGGAACTTCTTGCCTCATATAAGAATACAAAATCTATAAGTTTAGGAAGTAATATATTACGTGCTGAAACAGCAGCAATAACTGCTATAGCACAAGTGAGGTTGTTAGGTCGTCATTGCGAGGAAATTGCATAGCAATTGACGAAGCAATCTCAGGAGTTTGTTATTATTTCATGAGATTGCTACGCATCCTACTGCTGCTCGCAATGACGAAAAGGTAGAGTTACTTCACCTTTTCTATTCCTGGTTTACAAAATAGCTTACCTAAACAAAGGAAAGAATATACACCACAAAAGCCTATAATTATATAAAGTATTATAACAATAATTGGAAATGAGCCAAATAAAAGTGTGACTAAATTAAAATTAAATAATCCGACTAAGCCCCAATTTATAGCACCTATAGAAGATAATAAATGTACAGTAGTAATAAGCGGATTATTAGAAGTATTTATTAACATATCTAAGCTCCTTTTAGTTAAACGTGAAAGACCTTGTTGCGTGGCTCATCATACCTCTGTCATCCCACAACTTGATAGCGGGGTCCAGTTAAAAATACTAAAATTACTAGTATTATGGGTTACATTTTTGGATCCCGTGGCAAGGCCTCAGGATGACACTGTGTGTGTTTTCCGAGCCATGCAACAAAACTAACGTAAAATAATCATTTCTCATTTTGAGCTATATGTCTACTAAATTTTATAATTCTATAATTTATTAATCCTTCTTAAAAGTTTGATATATTACAGGTATAACAAAAATTGTAAATATAGTACCGATGCTTAATCCTCCAACTATTACAAAGCCTATAGAATTACGAGCAGCAGCACCGGCCCCATCTGCAAAAACTAGAGGTAAAGCTCCGACTACGGCAGCAAGAGTAGTCATAAGAATTGGACGCAAGCGAAGTTTTGAGGATTCTATTATAGCTTCTTGAACCTTTACTCCTTTTTCTCTTAGCTGATTAGCAAATTCTACTATCATAATAGAATTCTTAGTAATTAATCCAATTAAAGTAATAAGTCCGATATTACTATACATATTAAGGCTATTACCGGCAAGCCAGAGAGCAAGTACACCGCCGGTTATTGAGAAAGGTACGGCGAGTAATATTAATAAGGGGTCAGTAAAGCTTTCAAATTGAGCTGCAAGCACTAAATAGATAAATATAAGAGCAAACACAAATGTTATAAGCATATTACTGTCTGCCTCTCTCATTTGTTTAATTTCTCCGATATATTCAATTATAGTATTACTAGGATCAAGTAACTTAGTGGCTATTTTATTGATTTCATTAATTGCATCATCAATTTTCCCGTCAGGAGCAAGATCGGAAGAAATAGTAACGGATTTTGAATTATTATAATGACTATATGATTTTACTGATATTTTTTCCGTAATATTGGCTATCGATTCAAGTGGTAACATATTATTATTTTTTGCTCTGATTAAAATTTTACTAAAATCGCTAATATCTTTTCGATCTTTTTGATTAAATTGTAATATAACGTCATATAAATCATTACTCATTCTAAAATTCCCGATTTGTTGACCTGCAAGTAAATATTGTACCGTTTTGCCTATACTTGCCAAATCCATTCCGTATAAATAAGCCTTATCACGGTTGACTTCTATACTTATAGTTGGCATTGCCGATTGTAAATTTCTATTGACGTTTGAGAAAATAGGATTTGTTTTCATTATATCAATAAATTGTTGTGATATTTTATCTAGGTCATCATATTTAAGGTTCGTTTGAATAGTAAACTCGATAGGGCTACTTGCATTCCCGCTAACCATTGAACGTGGATCGATAGCGCAAATCGACATGCCCGGTATTTCAGAAAACTGCTTATTTAACATATTCTTAATAGTTTCTTGGGAACAAGAACGCTCACCCCAATTTTTTAGAGGAATGAATCCAAAAACATTATCACTGCCGCCTGCACCTATTACCATCAGATAACCTAATATATCTTTATAATTAGCAAGGATTTTTTCGGCTTCTTTCACTACTTTAGTAGAAGATTCTAAACTAGAACCTTCAGGACCTTTAAGAGAAATTTGTAAAAATCCATCATCTTCTTGGGGGACGAAAATTTTTTGAGTAAATTTAAAACTAATAATCAGCACTATAAATGATGATGCAATAATGAGGACAAATTGCTTTTTATTGTCAAAAGTTAGCGTTAGATAGTAAATATATTTATTTTGAATAAATTGTAGAATGTCGTTAAACTTTACTAAGAATTGCGGTAAGTCCGTATTATGTTTTGTAATCATACGACTTGACATCATAGGAGTTAAAGTTAAAGCAACAAATCCTGAGAACAAAACACAAAATGCTAAAGTCCAAGCAAATTCAATAAATAATTTCCCGATAAAACCCTCTATAAAACCCACGGGTAAAAATACGGCAGCAAGCGTAATAGTCATAGCAATGATTGCAAAGCCGATTTCTTTAGAAGCAAGCATAGCCGCTTCCATGGGTTTATGCCCCATTTCATTATATCTAAAAATGTTTTCAAGCATAACTATCGCATCATCGACCACTAAACCTATAGCAAGTATCATAGCAAGGAGCGTAAATATATTAATAGAAAATCCAAAAGCATACATTACGCTAAAAGTACCGATCAACGATACCGGAATCGTCACAAATGGAATTAAGGTAATTTTAGCAGAAGCAAGAAATAAATAAGTGACTAAAACTACTAATATTAAGGCTTCAAAAATTGTTTGAAATACTGCATAAATTGATGCTTTTACAGGAGTCGCTCCATCATATGCGATACCCATGCTTATTCCTTTGGGCATGGATTCTTTAATTCTTTCTAGTGCTTTCGTTACTTCATGTGATAAATCTATGACGTTAGCTTTTGATTCTTTTATAAGACCAAGGGCAATAGAGCTTTTGCCGTTATATCTAAAAATTATGTCCTCATCGGGAGAAGTTAAAGATATTGTTGCTATATCTCGTAATTTTATGATACCTCCGTTTTGTACTTTTAGAATAATATTACCGAATTCTTCCGGTGTAGATAAAGAACCTTCAAGAATTACTATAAAATTATTACTTTTTGTTTTAATCGTACCTACGGGATAATCTTTATTTTGCTCTTTTATTGCGGATTCAATCTCCAATAAAGAAATTTTATGTTGATATAATTTTTTAGAATCGGGTTCTATTCTCATTATATATTCCCGACCGCCGTAAATTTGTGACTGTCCTACGCTTTCAAGTTTATCTAACGGTATTTGTAGATTATCTTCGACGATCTTTGTTAATTCTAAATCGCTGTATTGATCACTTTCAACGCTTATGAAGAGGCTTGGGAAACTATCGGCATCAAGTTTTGCAACTGACGGGGCTTTCATATCTTGCGGGAACATATAAGTGATATCCGATATTTTGGCGCGGACATCGTTTAGTGCTACTTCAATATCGGTAGATAATAGAAACGATAAAGTAATACTACTTTCGCCGGTAGAACTTTGAGAAGTTATATAATCTAAATTTTTAACCGTCTTTAAAGCTTTTTCTATACGTGTCGTTATTTCTTGCTCCATATATAAGGCATCGGCACCTGCATAATGAGCTTTGACATTTATAATGGGAACTGAAATATCCGGAGTGCCTCTAATTTGTAGTTTGGTAAAAAAAATTGCTCCAAGAGCTACGATAACCAAATTCAAAACTGTAGCAAAGACAGGGCGTTTAATACAAATTTCAGACAATAACATTGGATTTAATATATTTTTCTTTAAAAATTTTATTCTAAATTAATGTGAATAGCGAATTATTACATAATCTGCTATTCGGTTAGAAATATTCTATATAAAAGGTGAAAGATGGTTCCCACTTTTTATGTAAATTAAGTATATATTGTTTTTTATTAAAAAACTTATAATTTTTTATAGAGTAGAAAATTAGTTTTTGTAATTTACTACTGACAATAAATTAGGGTTTAAATGATAAATTTTCACTTTAATTACTTGATTAAGATAGTTTTAACAGTATTACTGATGTAAAATGGCTACATTTTTCTGTAAATTAATATAATAACGTATATATTTTAAACTTTGTAAATAACTGGCATTTGCAGTATGTGGGTAGTTTGTTATAATTAACTCACATAAGAAATATATTGATGTATATTATTGCCAGTTGTATATATTGTTTTATAAAAAAACATCAATACATATTAACCTATCAAAGGAGAGTTGATTTTATTATGAGTACACATAACAAAAAAGAACCAAAAAAAATGAATAAAACTGAATTTATAGCATTTATGACCGACCATGGTCATACCTCACATAAAACATTAACAAAAGCTGAGGCCGAGAAAGCACTTAATTTAGTTCTTGATAGTGTGATTAGTGCTATAAAGAGCCACCATAATATTAATATAACAGGTTTTGGTTCATTTGAAATACATCATAGAAAAGCACGTGAGGGGCGTAACCCAAAAACCGGAGCAAAAATGAAAATAGATGCTTACAATCAACCTACTTTTAGAGCCGGAAGAAAAATGAAAGAAGCTTGTAATTAAAAGAAGTAACGTATTTACAGTACTAATAATTTCCGAACCCCGTTACAAGTTTGCGGGGTGACACTAGAAAAACCTGCTCATGCAACAATGCTCTGCAAAAGCCGGAATGATATAGCATACTTACTTAAGTACAATTCATAATGATATTACAACCATTGATAATTGAACGCCTAGAATTTAACTTAAAACATAATAAGCTATACAATAGTTGGCTTATCGAAGCCGAAAATATAGAGCAAGCTTTAAAAGATTTAGAAGAGTTTATATATATTAAGCTTTTTAAGAATAGCATTCCTCTTGAAAACAATCCTGATTATCATTTCATCGCTAGGGAAACTTCAGCTACATCTAATGCTAAAAATATTTCTATTGAACAAATAAGAAAATTACAAGACTTCTTAAGTAAAACTTCTACAATTTCAGGTTATAAAGTTGCAATAATTTATTCAGCGGATCTTATGAATTTGAATACAGCGAATTCATGCTTAAAAATTCTTGAAGATGCACCAAAGAATAGTTACATTTTTTTAATTACTTCAAGAGCTGCAAGTATTATTTCTACAATTAGATCAAGATGTTTTAAAATTAATGTTAGATCATCTATCCATCATACTAAAAACGAATTATATTCCGAGTTTATTCAGTCGATAGCAGATAACAAAACGTTAGATTTTATTAATCGCTTTACTACTAAAGACCGAGAATTATGGCTAGATTTTATTGATAATTTATTATTATTAATGAATAGAATCCTTAAAAAATCTGCCAACGTTAATATTGAACTTCTAGATTTGGAAAATAAGATTTTTAATAAACTATCAAATAGACACCCTTCATATTTACTGCAAAAATTTACCGACATAAAAAAGTTAATATATAATACCATTGATTATGATTTGGACTTAAAAACAAGTTATATATTAGTGGTGAATGAGTTTTCTAGTAATTAACATGATATCACTACGTTCCTTTCTATGTTATCCATAAAACAACAAAATATATTGAGAGGAATATACTCCTTTTTTTTAAAAATAGTTAATAGATATTCAAGATAGAAAGGGGTTTCCCTCTAGAATATAAATTTAATTTATGTTTTATTTTGACTATTGTTCATTTACTCGTAGTATGTATTAGGTTTTAGGAACTTTATAAATTAAATTATTTGCATGTTTAAAACTTTAACACAAAATTTAACGAAGATTTTTGATAAGCTAGTTAGCTCAGGCATTTTGACGGAAGCCCAAATAGATGCTGCTATGCGGGATATAAGAGTGGCTCTTTTAGAGTCAGATGTTGCATTACCGGTGATAAAAGATTTTATAGCGGAAGTTAAACAGAAAGCTTTAGGGCAGGAGGTTATTAAGTCTGTTTCACCTGGACAGATGATAATTAAAATTATCCATGAAGAGATGATAAATCTCTTAGCTTCAAGTGAAAGTGAGACAAAGCTAAATTTAAATTCAAAGCCGCCCGTAAATTTCCTAATGGTAGGGCTGCAAGGGAGCGGTAAAACTACGGCGAGTAGTAAGCTTGCTTTACGGCTTAGAAATCAAAATAAGAAAGTTTTACTTGTTTCTTTGGATACTTACAGACCGGCCGCACAAGAGCAACTTGCTATACTTGCAAACTCAGTACAGATTAATTCATTACTTATTGTGCAAGGTGAGAAACCACTTGATATTGTCAAAAGAGCTATTGCCGAGGCTAAAATTTCTGCTTATGATGTCGTAATTTATGATACGGCAGGTCGTACACACATTGATAAAGCGATGATGGAGGAAGCGCTTGCAATAAAAAAGATAGTGGAACCTACAGAAACTTTGTTAGTAATCGATAGTATGACAGGGCAGGATGCAGTAGTTACAGCAAGTAGTTTTAATGAAAAGTTAGAAATTTCAGGATTAATTTTATCTAGAATTGACGGCGATTCCAAGGGTGGTGCAGCACTCAGTGTAAAATATATTACTAAAAAGCCGATTAAATTTTTAAGTAGCGGTGAAAACCTAACTGATTTAGAAGAATTCGATGCTAAATGTTTAGCTTCTCGAATACTGGATATGGGTGATATTATCTCTTTTGTTGAAAAAGCAGCTAGTATCGTTGATAGAGAAGAAGCCGAAAAAACGGCAGCTAAATTAAAAAAGGGTAAGTTTGACTTAAATGATTATCTTCAGCAAATGAGAAGTATAAAAAAAATGGGAGATTTTGGAAGTATACTTAGTATGTTACCGGGTAGCGGTAAAATTATGGATCAAATAGATCAATCAAAATTAAATAGTAAAATAATTGAACATCAAGAAGCAATTATTTTATCTATGACGCCAAAAGAACGTAAAAATCCTGATATAATTAATGCTTCTCGTAGGAAACGTATAGCTGCTGGAGCAGGAACTACGGTACAAAAGGTAAATATTTTGCTAAAGCAATATAAACAAATAAGCGAGATGATGAAAAAAGCCAGTAAAATGAATCCTAAAAATCTATTACGTAGCGGAATTAGAAAATTGTTTTCTTGAATTTATATTATATCTACATTATGTCATTCCTGCGAAGGCTGAAATCCAGTCAAGCATATAAAAACAAGTTTTTATATGGTTATTTTATCAAGTATGTAACTTCTGTAGCAATATTGAAGTTATTTTTCTGGGTTCCCGCCTACGCGGGAATGACATCGAGTAGGTTTCCCGATCCATGCAACAATGCCAACTTGATCGCGGGATCCAGTTAAAAATACTAAAATTATATAGACTCTGTGGTCAAACCACGGGGCACGGGGTGCCCTTTTCCTTAAGTTGATACCCATGTGTCTTTGCAGGAATGACATCGACGGTTTTTTTAAACTATCCGGTAGTATAATTAAGTAACATAATTTCAAAGCATTTGCAAAAAATGTATAAATATTGATCAAGTAATTGGCACTATCTTTTAAATCACTACTACTACCATGCCCACTATCTACGCTTTCTAGAAAGTAAGTTTTAGTATTTGGGTTTTTTCTCAAGCACATACTCAAGAATTCTTCCATGCCATGGGTGTACACGCTGCTCTAATACTGAATCTGTAAATTAACACAGTTGGGTATTTTTGCCTTAAAGATAAATTCTCTAGCGGTGCATATTCTTTGATATGTACTAAATCTTCTACTTTTGCTGGATCACCATATTCTGTAACCCATGAATGTCCTGCTCCGAATTCTTTATATCGTATCAAGTATCAGCACTTCACATGCTATAGCTCCAAATAAATCAGGACCTGCGTCATTGTAACACTTACTAGCAATCTGCTGTTACTTCCTCCTTTAATTCCTAAATACTCAGGGCTAGTAATATTTTGCTTTATTAAATCCTCTGCTACTGCAATAAAATCATTCAAGCCGGTTTGACGTTTTATTCCTTGAGCCGCCTTATGCCACTCAGGACCAAACTTTCCGCCACCTCTAATATTAGCAAGAACGGCTAACCCCGCCATGTTTAACCCATACTTCATTTTCCATGCGAGAGAAATATGGAGAGTTGATTACTTGAAAACCGCCGTATGCTTCAATTAATGTTGGATTCTTAATCATTTTGTACCTTTTTATAGACAATAAAATATGGTATTTTAACTCCATCCGAGTTTGTAGCTTCCTTTTGATCTACAACATAATTTTTGCTATCAAACGGATATAAAGGCTTTCTAATAACTTTTAATTCATGAGTTTTATCCCATAAATAGATAGTTGGAGGAACTATAGAATTTTTTATAGTAATTAATGCATCTTCTTCCTCATCATCAGACAACAATACCAAAAATTGTATTTTCATAAGGCAGTTTTAAAGTTACCGGTTTTGTCGATTAATTATTTTCTAATGTAAATGTTACTACTTTTGAAATAACATTCTCATAGCTAGTTAAAAATACCGTATCTTCAGTAATTCCTACAAGATACAATACTTCCCTTTCTGTTGGGGTAAATAATATTTTTAAGCCTAGCTTTATCGCTATCTTCTTTTAGAAGATCAGCGTAGTGTATGGCAACAAGTGAACCTGTTTTATAGTACTATCTTTAAATTGCCAATCGGAACGCAGTAGCCAAAATACATATTCTTTAAAAGAACCTTCAGGTGTTGCATCTGATGGCATATTTATTTTTTGTAATTTTAAGCTCTCATCTTTAGTATCTAAAATATAATTATCGTAATTATAAAAATCCTTATCTGCAGATATAAATATTAAAGATGAAGAAATATTATCGGATAAAAGCTTACTGGCTGATACACGTATATAATTCTTTTGTATTTCAAATAGTTTTTTGGCTTTCTCTATAGGTTCTCCTCACTTCCATATGTAGAGTGAGCTAGGATATAAAGAGTCAGTCACTTCCTCTTGATACAAAACTGGATTAAATATAATAGTATCTTGATCAACCCAAGTAGGGACAGTAGATTTACCTTCTAGTAATTTTCCGCTACTTGTTTTTGGCTCAAAACCATTTTTTACAAAATCTTTTTTCTCTAAATCCCATTCTCTAAAAAACATCTCATCCTTACCGTCAAATGACATGGTAATTAAGAAACGATTAGGGTTTTGAAAACAATCACTCCCACCTCGATACATTACTTTTTTACCGAGTTTTTTGGATAATTTATCAAAATCGATTAGAACTTCCTAATTTGGTTTATCTTTCGAGTAATTCTCAACCAATGTCCTAACGCCATAACCCTTGTGGTTTTTTATAATCCATCCAAAAATTATACACGTAACTTTTACGTATAGCACCAAAAGGAGTTTTTCTTTGATCATGGAAACAGATTCTATTTCTTTCTTAACTACCTTATAAGTAGGCATAGATTGGCAAGTCTTTTCTATTTTATCAGTACGCTCTTTTGCCCATTTTAGAGCTTCAGCTTCTTCTAGAAATTTAGTGTCTTTTGGGTTATATATTTGTTCATTATTACTTCCCATATCTTGAACACAAAAAGTTAATAAAAAAATTATAAAATAGTGGATAATTTTTTTTCATAATTTTAATAATATCTATTAAATTAAAAGCTTTATTTAGTTTTCTTTGAATTAGAATAGTATTTTATCATACACCTTGAATAAAATCAAAGAAAATGCTAGGTTTTGTGGACATTTCTAAAAATATTTAATTTTGGTTATTTTTTGCTACAAATTATAAGATTTTTGTAGAAATAGTTATTCATATTTCAAAAAAATCTTATAATTTGTAGCAAAAAATAACCAAAATTAAATATTTTTAGAAATGTCCACAAAACCTAAGTTAGCACTAGCAAAAATACAAAATATGAGAGTTATGGCTAATGATTTAAGTATTTATATTCATTGGCCTTTTTGTTTGTCAAAATGTCCGTATTGTGATTTTAATTCTCATGTGGCAAGTACTATAATAGATCATAATCAGTGGCTTAAATCTTATGAAACTGAAATTGAATATTTTAAGGATATTATTCAAAATAAATATATAAAATCTATTTTTTTTGGGGGTGGTACTCCCTCTTTAATGAATCCTGTAATAGTTGAAGGAATAATAAATAAAATCAGTAATCTAGCAATTATTGATAATCAAACCGAGATAACTCTAGAAACTAATCCCACATCCTTTGAAACTGAAAAATTTAAAGCATTCAAAGCCGCCGGAATTAATCGTGTTTCAATAGGAGTGCAATCCTTAAAAGAAGACGATTTAAAAAAATTAGGTAGAACTCATGATTGTGTGCAGGCCATTAAAACAATTGAGGTGGCAAATACGATTTTTCTACGAGTGTCATTTGATTTAATATATGCATGTAGCGGTCAGACATTAAAAGACTGGCAAGAAGAATTAAAGCAAGCTATGCAGCTCGCTACCTCGCATATTTCTCTTTATCAATTGACTATCGAAAAAGGCACGCCGTTTTATAAATTATTTAAGGAGGGTAATCTGATTTTGCCGCATTCAGATGCAGCAGCTGAAATGTATGAATGGACGAATCATTATCTAGAATCTAAAAAGTATTTTAGATATGAAATATCCAATTATGCTATGATAGGGCATGAATGTTTGCATAATTTAACTTATTGGAATTATAATAGCTATTTAGGTATAGGCCCCGGAGCTCATAGTAGAATCATTGAATCCTCAAGTTCGGTATCGGCAATTATGATGTGGCATAAACCTGAAAAATGGTTAGATTTGGTTAAAACAAAAAATGTTGGTATTCAAACTAATACTAAGTTAACACATCAAGAGATTATTGAAGAAATGCTAATGATGGGTTTACGCCTTAGCAAAGGTATAAATATTTCTACATTAGAGCAGAAATTAAACACGAAATTAGAGAATATTTTAGACATGAATAATCTTAAGCGTTATCAAGCGTTAGACTTAATTAGACTAGATAAAAATATCTATCTTACCGATAAAGGTTTAATGCTGCATAGCTACATAGTACCTAGATTGATTATATGAGAATTATTCAAGTAATTTTAAAGTTTATAATTATTTTTATTATTTCTTCTATTCATATTATGGAATGTAAACTTGAGTTTAAGACCGAAAAGATATATGTGAATGGTGTTGAGTATGATCAAAAAGTCGGGGATCCAATTACACCGATAGCAGATGCTATTAAAGCAGATAATATTGATGAAGTAAAAAAATATTAGATGAGGGATATGGAGTAAATCAACCATACTTGGGCTGGACTCCTTGAGATTATGCTATATCGAATAATAATATAAAAATTGCCGATTTTTTATTAAAGTGTAGTGCATCCATGAATTTAATCCATATAAATGTAGGATTTATGAAGCCAGAAATTGCCGAACTTTTAATTAATCAGGGAATGAGTCCTAATTTAAGATATGAAGACGGTATTACCGGAATGATGCTAACCGCAGAAAGAAATAATCTTGATTTAATAAAACTTTTGCTTAAGTTAGGTGTTAATCCTAATGTTCAAAATTCTAAAACCAGAATGACTTCCCTTATTATGCATCATCATATCTTAATGTTGAACCTACTCGTATTTTATTAGAATATGGAGCAGATCAAAAAATTAAAGATTTCAAAGGGAAAAGAGCCTTTAGATTGGATAGCGGTGGATGCTAATAGAACTTTACATGCTTCTGACGCAGTATACTATACTGCTTTATTTGTTGTTCCATTTAAAACTAAACTGAAAATTATAAAAGAAAGAAATAGCATAAAGACTCAAAACAAAGAAAAGAAAAAAGAAATAAAAAAGCTTTTCAATTCTCACTGTTAAATTTTTGTAGTGTTTCTATTTATACTTCACAAGTTAGGATAAAAACCTATCTTAATTTTCTGCCTTATGTTCTGTCTCTGTCATTGCAAGAAAATTGCATAGCAATTGACGAAGTAAGGAAGAGAAAAAATTCTGATTTACAGAATTTTTTTATTATTTTTGGGGGAGTGCCATGCAGTCTACGACTGCGATGTTGTTGCATGTATCAGACAAATGCATGTGATGTTATGCTGTGGTTTGACTATTATATCTATAAAACAACTTATGATGCTAATAATTTTGGTATTTTAAGCTGGATACCGTGATCAAGTCGCGGTATGACAACTGAAAAATCGATCCATGCAACAAGATCCTATCTACTGGACAATTACCACTATTCTATGAATGCTCGCAATGACGTTTTTACGTGATTTACATAAAGCCGTCTGGTATAATGGTTATTATACCCATATCCAAGGTTTTTGCTAATATACCGTGGTTTATATATCTTTCACTGAATATATTCTAATAAAATAACGGTCTTTCCCATCCCATTTAGGAGTATAGCTATCTCTTTTATGTAAAACGGTTTTTTAGAAGCACTAATAATACCGAAAGGATCTACATATTTTGTATCTACTAAATATAAATAAATCTTTGTTTTCTTTCAACCAGCTAGTTTAATCTAACGATTTTATTGTTTAAATTTTCTAATTTTGCTATACAAGTTTTTTTATCTAAAATTTTCTTCCAAACATCATAGCACGCATTATTATAGTCAATATTAGTATCTTCAATGATGAAATAATCCCCTTCTTCAAAAATATTATTATGAAAATATTCATAAACTTTGTATATCTGCTAACCAAAGGGCGGGAGCTCCTTTAAAACTTCCAAATTCAATTATGGTTTTAGGTTTTAATGCTTGAATTAAACCTTTAGTAGTAACAATCTGAAAAGGATTTTTTTGTAATGGTATATTTTCCCAATTAATATCACAGTTATTTTTAGCGATAGAATACCAAAACGATTTTGATAACTATATTTTAATTTTGTTTTTCCTTGGATTCCTGCTTTCGTGGGAATAAAACGCATTTTTCAATCCAGACAACAATGCTTATAGTTGCTCGCAATGACAATGTCTGGCCTTAGTTAGCAATATCATTAAGATAAATATACTTCCTTATCTAAAGTATCTTCGCTGTTATCTATAATCATAGTAATTGTTGCATCGCCTGTAATATTGATAGTAGTACGTAGCATATCAAGTATTCGGTCAATACCAGCAATAATTGCTACTCCCTCTATAGGTAAGTGAATCGAAGAAAGAACCATAGGAAGCATTATCAAAGAGGCACCAGGAATACCAGCACCACCGATAGATCCAAGTGTTGAGGTGAGAATAATTACTAAATAGTCGTGAGGAGCAAGCGTTACTCCCATCATCTGAGCAAAAAATATGGTGGTAAGAGATAAATTTATAGCAAAGCCGTCCATATTAATTGACGCACCTATCGGAAGTATGAATGAAGTACTAGACTCTGAAATGCCAAGCTTTTCACGGCAAACTTGCATAGTAGTTGCAAGGGTCGCCTTACTACTTGAAGTAGAAAAAGCAAGTATCTGATACTCAAAACTTTTCTTATAAAAAGGTATAGGTGAAACACGACAGAATACACATATAAGTAAGCCAAAAACTAAATATTGGAATGTCATCGCCACAACTACCGCTACAACAAGTTTCGATAAACTAATCATTACCTCAACTCCCTGCATACCTACAATCCAGCCTGTTAAAGCAAAAGCACCGTAAGGGGATAATTGAATAACAAACGATATTATTTTTAATATTAATTTTGATATTACATGAATTAAATCAGTAATAGGTTCACCGATAGATTTCATTTTGTTTAAGGTAATCCCAACAAAAATAGCAAAAAATACAACTTGTAAGACATCACCGTTTGCAAAAGCCCCAATAGCATTATCAGGGACGATATTTACAAAAAAATCAATTATATTAAATGAAGTTCTGCTTGTTGTTCCTGAAGAGGTGAAATCTATATGTATGCCTACTCCTGGCTTTAATACTAAGGCAACAGTGAGTCCAAAAACCGTGGCAAAAAAAGTAGTACCTAAAAAAGCGGCTACCGCTTTCATTCCTACTCTACCAAGGGCAGAATTATCATTCATACTAGTGATACCGGAAACCAAACTGAAGAAAATTAAAGGGGTAATGATCATTTTTATCAAACGTAAGAAAATGTCACCGATAGGTTTAATATAATTAACATATTGTGGTAAGTATATACCATATATAATACCTAAGATTAATCCTAAGGTAACTTTTTGCCATAATTTCATAATTTACTTACTTAATTTTTAAATTTGCTCAACTATGAGTTTATTTATTATTTTGGTCAATCCATTCTAAGTACTTTTGAAAGCCATAGTCAATATTTATTTTTATTATTTGCGGTAATTCATAATTATGAATTTCAAGGAGTTTATTTTCAATTTCGTTATAATTAGAAGATTTTGTTTTAATTACAAGTCTATATTCAGTTTCTAAAGTTACTCTACCATCCCATCTAAAGTAACTTTTGATATCGTCAATTTGAATGCAGGCAGTAAGATTTAATTCTAACAAAACAGATGCTATTTTCTCGGCAATTTGTAAATCATTAGTAGTAGTTAAAATTAAACAGCAATCTTGCATGCCTAAACCTCAACAAAACAATTCGGTGTTTCATATAGTTTGAGGCTCGTTACGAAGAAGTTTTGACTTACGAAAAGTTTAGGAAAAATTTCATTCTTTAAATGCGTTGCTATATTTTCTGCAGTCGGGTTATTTTGCATGTAATATATTTTTTGACCGGTACAATTTTCTATTTGCTGCCCCATTTCCTTATCGTCTTGATGTAGGATTAAGCTATGATCAAAATTTTCATCAATCCATTTTTTAGCTAAATCCTTAATTAAACTAAAATCGATTACCATACCAAGTTTATCGGTTTTGTTTGCGGCTATAGCGATCTCAAGAACATAGCGATGACCATGCAGGAATTGACATTTATTTTGATGTTCTATAATTCTATGTCCTGCATCGAACTCAATACGACGAGTACATTTTATCATTTATATACTTCCTTCCTTTGAATGATTTTACTTTTTTTCAAAGAGTAAAAACGGGACCACGTCATTGCAAGGAAATTGCATAGCAATTGACGAAGCAATCTCAGGAGTTTGGTTATTATTTCATGAGATTGCCACGCAGCCTACGGCTGCTCGCAATGACAATTTTTTACAAATCTAACAATAACTTTTCAGGATTCTCAATAAGCTGCTTAATTTTTACCAAGAACGATACTCCTTCTTTCCCGTCAATTATACGATGATCGTAAGATAAAGCTATATACATCATCGGACGTATCCCAATTTTACCGTCTATAACTACAGCTCTTTCCTCGGTTTTATGTAAGCCTAGAATACCTGATTGAGGAGGATTAATAATCGGTGTAGATAATAATGAGCCATATACGCCTCCGTTAGAAATCGAAAATGTCCCACCTGACAAATCAGCCATAGAAAGCTTACCCTCACGAGCTTTTTTAGCCAAAATTCCTATAGCTTTCTCCACTTCGGCAAATCCCATTTTATCGGCATCCCTAACAACCGGTACAACAAGCCCTTGCTCTGTTCCGACAGCTACACCTATATCATAGTAATTTTTATATACTAAATCATCGCCGTCTATTTCAGCATTTACCGACGGAATAAGCTTTAAAGCTTCAATTGTTGCTTTAACAAAGAAAGACATAAACCCAAGTTTCACAGCGTGCTTTTTCTCAAACTCTTCTTTATATTGATTACGCAAAGCAATTACTTTTGACATATCGATTTCATTAAAAGTAGTTAAAATAGCTGCTGTATTTTGTGAATCTTTTAAACGCTGTGCAATAGTTTTACGCAAGCGTGACATACGAACACGCTGTACTCTTTCTTCATTAGATTTACTTATTGCAGGAGCAGAAGTAGCTGTAGTGTTTATTGTTTCAAGCACGTCACCTTTGGTAATTCTACCGTCTCTACCTGTTCCTTTTATATTATTGGGGGCAAGCTTATTTTCGGTAACTAATTTTTGTACAGAAGGAGCAAGAGTATTATTAGCCACGGCAGGTTTTTCTGAAGTAGGTTGCGTCATTGCTTGAGCTTTAGCAGATTCATTATGAGTACCGGTAGTATTTGCAGCTGCCCCTTCGTTTATTTCGCCTATTTCTTCACCAACTGCTACATTTGCACCGTCAGTTTTCGATATTTTACCTATAGTACCGTTGCAAGGAGCATTCACCTCTAAAGTCACTTTTTCAGTTTCGATTTCTAACAGTAATTCATCGGTTTTAACCGAATCGCCTTCTTTCTTATACCATTTGGCAATAGTTGCTTCCGTTACGGACTCCCCAAGTGACGGTACTATAATTTTAACGCTCATAATTTATTTTACTCCTATATTTGTATAGTATCGCCCTGTATAGTTTTATCGTCATTGCGAGAAGACGCTATAAGCGTAGACGAAGCAATCTCAGGCAAATTCCTGAGATTGCCACGCTCCTTTTAGTCGTTCGCAATGACGATTATTAGGCAATACCCTAAGAATCATATTCCCAATGCTGCCCTTAATAGCTTCTCTTGCTGTTTATTATGTGCTTGCAGCGAACCTACTGCCGGAGAGGCTGATTCCTCTCTACCTACATATTTAAATTTATTATTAATTCCTGCTTCTTTTAAAGCATCGTTTAAGTGAGAAACTATATAACACCAAGTCCCCATATTCTTTGGTTCTTCCTGACACCAAATAAATTCCTGCGTCCTATTATATTTTTTTAATAGCGATACTACAAGTTTTTTTTCAAAAGGGTATAATTGCTCAAGCCTAATAATCGCTATATTACTGTTATTGCCACGCATTTCAAATAGATCGTAATATACCTTACCGTTGCATAAAATTACTTTAGTAATATTGTTTGTATCTACTTTAGTTACTTCATCTAAAACCGGTAAGAAAGTAGTATTTTCACCTAGCTCGTCAAGTTTAGATACGGCATATTTATGACGTAATAATGATTTCGGCGACATTACGATTAACGGTTTACGGGTATCATCAAGTATTTGGCGACGTAGCAGATGGAAAATCGAAGCAGGGGTAGTAGGGTATGTAACATACATATTATTCTCAGCCGCTAGTTGTAAGAACCTCTCAAGTCTTGCCGAACTATGCTCCGGTCCTTGTCCCTCAAATGCATGAGGTAACAAAACCACAAGCCCGCTCATGCGAAGCCATTTAGTTTCGCTGCTTGAAATAAACTGGTCAAAAATAATCTGAGCTCCATTAGCAAAATCACCGAATTGTGCTTCCCATAAAACTAAATTTTTTGGGTTTGCGAGTGAATAACCATACTCAAAACCAAGCACCGCATATTCAGATAAATTACTATCGGCTACCTCGTATTTTGCTTGTTCTTTAGATAAATTATTTAGAGGTATATAGGTAGTATCATCAATTTGGTTGTGCAACACTGAATGACGATGCGAGAAAGTACCGCGGCCCGAATCTTGCCCGGTTAGCCTTATATTTGTACCTGAAGCAAGCAAGCTTGCAAAAGCTAGTTGTTCTGCCGTCGCCCAATCAATAGGTTGATCAGCTGTTAGAGTGGCTTTTCGAGCTTCAAATAGTTTTACAAGTTTTGGATTAACGGCAAAATCTTTCGGTATTTCGCATAGTTTAGTTCCTAAATCGTGTAATGTTTTTTTACTGATACCCGTTATTGTAGCTTGTGTACGAGTATGAGAAATACCTTGCCATAATCCGCCTAAGAAATGTGCTTCTTGCTTATAACTTTTTGCCTGCTCATATTCCTTATCTAGTTTTGCTTTAAATTCTTCTTTTAACTTAGCAAAATAATTATTGTCGATTACACCGCTTTTTACTAACTCATTTGCGTAAATATTTCCAGTGGTCAGTTTGTTTTTAATAATGTTATACATCTTGCCTTGAGTATACATCGGCTCATCGCCCTCATTATGCCCGTATTTACGGTAACAAATAATTTCTACTACAACATCCTTACCGAATTTCTGCCTGTATTCTACCGCAATATTGGTGGCTTTTAATACTGCTTCTATATCGTCACCGTTAACGTGTAAAATCGGGGCAGCTATGATTTTAGCAAACTCCGTAGAATATCTACTAGCTCTAGTATCTGCAGCATTAGCCGTAAAACCTAACTGATTATTAATGACGAAATGCAATATCCCGCCGATATCATAAGCAGCTAAAGGTGACATTGATAGACTCTCGGCAACCACACCCTGACCGCAAAAAGCAGCATCGCCATGCACTAAAATAGCTTTGACTTTGCTGCGTTTAGTATCTCCAAGAATATCTTGCTTTGCTCTTACTTTCCCTGCAACTATAGGATTTACCGCTTCTAAATGTGAAGGGTTATAGGCTAGCGACAAGTGTATTTTCTTATCCTCTAGAGTTCTATCGGACGAATAGCCTAAATGGTATTTTACATCGCCTGAAACATTTAGCTCATCAGGAAATACGTTGCCGCTTATGAAGCCCGCAATAACCGCTTTATATGGCTTACCTACTACTTTAGTTAGAGTGTTTAATCTCCCTCGATGTGCCATACCGATAACGATTTCTGAGACGCCATGATGCATGGATAAATCTATAGCTTTACTCATAGCAACTATAGAAGCATCACCACCCTCAACGGAAAAACGCTTAGCTCCGGGAAATTTTGTATGTAAATACTGCTCAAACCCTTCTACTTCTACTAAATCATTTAAAATAGTTTTTTTGTCTTCAGAAGAAAACGTAACTTCGCTTTCTAGCTTATTATATAACCAGTTTTTTTCTTCTACATTTTCTATTTGCTCAAACTCTACACCTATAGAACCTGTATAAACTTTATCGAACTTGGTCACTAATTCAGATAATTTACAATTCCAAGTACCGACAAATTCATCCGTAATATTGATATTTTCTTCTAGCTGACCGCTATCAAGACCAAAAGTTTCTATATTAAGCTTTAAATCATTTTTTGTTTTACGTAGCTCAAGACCAAGTGGATCAAGATTCGCTAAATAGTGAGCATGCTTGCGATAAGCATTGATCATTTCCTTAGCTTTTAAACTATTTAAGTCTTCAGAAGATAAATTATTATTTAACGATTCTTTTTTTATTTCACCAGGGATAATTATTTTTGCCGTATTTTTATTGAGTAAAGTATTATTATCCTTAATGCCGGCAAAAAATTCTTGCCAAGTTTGATCAACCGAGGCAGGGTTGGCTAGATATTGCTTATATAGCTCTTCAACAAAAACAGCATTCCCGCCAAATAAATAACCTGTTTTTTTAAAGTCTTCTTCCATATTATTGTTTGTATTGTTCAGTTTTTGTCATAAGTCGTCATTGCGAAGATACCTGATTGTCATTGCGAGCGACTGCAAGAAGTGTGGCAATTTCAGCAATTCTCCCGAGATTGCTTCGTCAATATACTTCGTAATTTCCTCACAATAACGATTTTATTACTATAAATACTTCCCTTCTAAATATCTTATATACACCTCAGGGCTAATTTTTTCCTCACCGCTAGCACTTTTTAATAAATCGGCTGAATTTTTTAACGAACCGAGATTTCTAAAATTCTTATTTAGATTACTAAAATCACTCTTTAATATATCATCTTTTATATTTGAATGTATCTCTTTTACTTTTTTCATCACCATTGATGCGATAATTGCACCGTTTGTATAGGCGGGAAAGTAACCGAAATTTCCGTGTGACCAATGAATATCTTGAAAGCCAGCCGTTACTAAAACTTATCGGTTTAACGCCTAAATATTCCTGCATCTTACTATCCCAACAGCTTGGTAACTCATCGAGATTCAAGTCGCCATTGATAAGCATTTCCTCTATCTCAAAACGTAATATTACATGCACTGGATAAGTTACTTCATCTGCATCTACTCTTATAAAATCAGGCGTAACTCTTGTAATTTTTCTATATAAACTTGCCGCTGAATATTCTTCGCAAATTCATCTCTAAGTAATTTAGCTAAAAATTCGGTAAATTCTCTTGATCTACCTACTTGCATTTCCATAAATAAAGATTGGCTTTCATGGAAGGTCATACCTTTAGTAAGCCCAACCGGTTGCCCTTTATACATTTCCGGTAGATTCTGCTCATATAAAGCATGTCCTGTTTCGTGAATAATCCCCATTAAACCGCTTATGAAATTATCTTTATCATACCTAGTAGTTAAACGTATATCGTTTGGCGTTCCACCGCAAAAAGGATGAGTCGATTCGTCTAATCGTCCTTTTGTTAGATCAAACTGCATAATTTCCATAATGCGTTTTCCGATACGCTTTTGCATTTCAGGAGCTAGTTTGCTGTTCTTTACTAGTTCTTTCTCGGTTTTCTGTTTTTCTAAAACTTTATTTATGAGCTGCGGGAGTTCTTTTTTAAGTACTGAAAAAACTTGTTTGATCTCGCTACTTTTTCTACTTGGATCAAACATATCTATTACTATTAATGAGTCGTATAATCAGCAATTAAAAGCATCTGCTCGTACTTTAGCAACTTCTTTCGTATAATCTAAAACTTTTTGTAAGTGTGATTTGAATAAATTATAGTCGTTATGTTTTCTTACTTCTCGCCAAACAAGTGCGGCTTTAGTAGTAGTTGCTACCAATTTCTTTTGTAGTTGCTTGTCAATACAATTTGCATCTGTTACTTTTCTCTCAATCTCTCTAATATTACCATTCTGCCATTCATCAAGGTTCTTTGATTCTTCTTTTGCCTTGCTAAGTAGCTCCTTTAGAATAGGAGATTTAAGCATAGAATGAACTAGCGACGTTAAAGTTACTATTTCGTTTGTCCTACTCTCACCTGAAACCATAGGCATATTTACGGCAACATCCCAGTATAATATGCTCAAGATATTATTAAAATGTGAGATGGTTGCAAATTCGTTTTCTAATTCTGTGTAGTTGTTGTTCATATGTTCCCTATTATGTCATCCCCGTTTTCGCAGGAATGACATAAAAACCGTACCGCTAGTGCCTATTACAAATGCAACAACTCCTTTGCTGCTTTTAAACTTGCTTTCGTGATTGTTTTACCTGAAATCATGCGGGCGAGTTCCTCTTGTCTTTCAGCTAAATTTAAAGCTTTTACCGTTACTTTCGTTTCTTTCTCTAGCTGTGTTTTCTCGATTTTTATATGCAAATCCGCTTTACCTGCTACTTGCGGCTGGTGCGTAATAACTATTACTTGAGTAACGCTACTAAGTTTTTTAAATCGCTCACCTACTTTATCTGCGACCTCTCCGCCAATCCCGACATCTATTTCATCAAATATAATAGATGGTTTTACCATTTTATCAAACAAAGAAGTTTTTAAAGCTAACATGAATCTTGATAATTCACCGCCGGAAGCAATTTTATTAATTACTGCAGCTGCCGTTCCTGGGTTAGTAGACGCTTTAAACACAATATCGTCATTACCGTCAGCTGTTGGTTCTTTAGCATTTATCTCAATCTCAAAAATTGCTTTCGCCATTTTAAGCTGTTTTAGCTCCTGATGCAACGATTCTTCTAGATGTTTTGCAACAATAAGACGCTTTGCAGATAAATTACTCGCTAGTTCATAATATTTTTTCTGCAGTAGTACTTCTTGAGCTTTTAACTCATTACTATTTGCTATTTTGTTTTTTAATATACTGAGCTGCTCTAAAGATTTATCTAAAAATACACCTAACTCATCAGCAGGAACATTATATTTACGGCTAATAGCTTTTATTAAAAATAATCTTTCTTCTGTTTCTTCAAGATTATATTCTTCATAATTAAAACTATCTAACAGATTTGATAATTCTTGGCGTGCTTCTTCTAGATTATTATAGGCTTCCTCTAAACTTGTAACGATAGCTCCAAAACGCTCATTGTTGCCTTGCCTTACTAATAATTTCTCTGCTCTATTAATCGATGTATTTATTTCAGGGTTATTAATCTGTTCTAGAATATCTTTTATTAGCTGTAAATCCTTATCTTTATTTTGCAAATCTTTTTGTAGATTTGCTAATTTTTCTTCTTCACCTGTTTGAATGTTCAGTTTAGTTAATTCTTCCGTTGCAAAGCTCAAATAATCAATTTCTTGTTCTATAGAATTTTGCTTAAGTGTTATTTCGGCCATTTCTTTCCGAGTATTTTGCCAAGTCTGATAGCATTTGGAAAGCTCCGTTCGAAAGTCCAAAAGATTTCCATAACTATCTAAAATATCACGCTGCGTATTTGCTTCTAGAAGAGAAACATTATTATTTTGTCCATGAAGCTCGAATAAATAAGTAGCTAATTGCTGTATAAGAGCTTTAGTAACCACTTGATTATTAATGAAAAAATTTTTTCGTCCTTTGGCTTTTTGCAGACACTTTACAAACAATAACTCTTCAGGTTCAATAAAATTTTGAATCAGAAAATTTTTTATTTCTTCATTTAAAGAGAATATTAGATTAACAACAGCGTAATCTTTTCCACGCTTTATTATATTATTTGAAGTTTTATAACCTAAGCAAAATAAAATAGCATCAAGTAAAATAGATTTACCGGCTCCCGTTTCACCGGTAATAACACATAAACCTTTATTAAACTCAATTTCCAGCTCGTCTATCAGAATGAAGTTTTTAACTGAGAGATTGCAGAACATATGTTGCTTAATTTTGGTGGTTCTGAACTAGCCTGTACGCATAACTATACCATTGACTATCAGGATAATTGTAACCTAGCACTGAGGCATATTTTTTTGCTTCATCCGGAAGTCCGAGCATCATATAACTCTCGGCTAAACGGTAAAGAGCTTCTACCGAGTGAGAAGTAGTTTGATAATTATCAATTACCTCTTCAAATCTATTTATAGCTGCCATCGGATTCTTTTTCTTTAAGTAAAACCGACCTACCACCATCTCTTTACCTGCTAAATGATCGTTTACTAGGTCAATTTTTAAAGATGAATCAATAGCATATTTAGTATTTGGGAATTTTGCTATTACGTCTTCAAAACTATCTTTAGCTAGGAAAGTTCTAGATTGATCATGATTTACGTCTGAAATTAACATATAATATGATAATGCTTTAAGGTAATATGCATAAGCAATGTCAACATTTGCAGGGTGCAAATTAATGAACATATCAAGCACATCAACCGCTTCTTCATATTGAGCGGCGAGAAATAAAGAATAAGCCTGCATCAATTCGGCTTGCGGCGTCATTTCATTACCTGGATGCTGGTAAAATACTCTTCCGAATTCTTCTGCAGCTTTCTTATATTTTTTCTTTTCCAATAAGGTAATACCTTCATTATAAAGGGTAGGCATAGGGACTACTATGTCATCACTGTTTTTTTTGTTTTTGCACCCGCCTAAAACTAACCCTATAACTAAAAGGGTACTCAATAATTTTGTTAATTTCATAAGAACTTAAATTCAGTTAATAACTAAATATACATATAGACTTACAGAATTTCAAGGATTCAATTTAAAATCTCACAAACTTATAAATTAGACCTATTTAGAAACTCTACTTCTAGGGGTAATTTGTACGTCGATCCGGTACTCGAATCCTCACGTACAAGTGTAAGCCGCGGTTCTGCGTTCTGTGTCTCCTTTAAATTCCTCCCTATAAACGAGTTTCTGAATAGGTCTATATTCTTGGACTTATTTCTCTCTACCCAATGTCCTTTATCATTTTTGTGGTATTTGTTTTCTACGGCCGACCCATGCTACTTTATGTGCAACTGTCTCTCTAGAGTCATTGCCACGTCTTTTATCGGCATCCTTATATTGTTCAAATGCATGATTAAAAGCTTCGCGATAAATATCCTTAGCATGGCTCGGAAGATGATTTTTAACTGAATCAGGTAAATCGTTATTATTTTTATAAGGCATAAAAACCTCGGGTAATATTATGCAAATATTTTATAATATTGGAGGTTTCATTTTTATAGGAAAGGTAAATAAAATTTACGACCACAGACTTTTCATTTTATTAAAAAAGTTGCCGTCATTCTCTTTTTCATTTATGGATTCTTTTTTGAATTCTTCTAGTAATTCACGTTGTCTTTTAGATAAATTTTTAGGTACTTCGACATGAATATGCGTAAGCATATCACCCCTAATAGTTGATCTCATTTTAGACATACCTTTGTTGCGTAGCCTTAATTGATCACCGTTTTGTGTGCCTGCAGGAATTGTTAATTTTACTTTTCCGCCTTCAATTACCGGTACTTCTATCTCTCCTCCAAGAGCAGCATTCACAAAACTAATAGGTAGTTTACAATGTAGATGTGCTCCGTCTACTTTATAAATATCATGTGGTTTTATTGCTATATCAACGTATAAATCACCGCTATTACCGCCTCTAATACCTGCTTCCCCTTCTCCGGTATGTCTTATTCTAGTACCGTTTTCAACACCGGCAGGAATATTTACTGATAAATTTCGTTGTTTATGGTAACGTCCCATGCCATGACATTTCTTGCAAGGATTTTTTATAATGTGTCCGTTACCTTGGCATTTATGACAAGCTTGTTCGATCGTAAAGAATCCTTGCTGCATTCTAGTCGCTCCAACACCGCTGCAAGCATCGCAAGTAGTTACGGTTTCACCTTTTTCAGAACCGCTACCGTGACAAGTATCGCATTTTACTGCGCTAGAAAAACTAATATTTTTTTCTATACCGTGAAATGCTTCCTCTAGGTTAATTGTCAGATTATATTTTAAATCTGAGCCTCTAACTTTAGCTGAAGTTGGGCGTGATGATCTTCTGCTGCCTCCCATAAAGTCGCTAAAGAAGTCACCGAATATGTCGTTAATATCGGGGTGAAAACCGCCATGATTTTCTCCTCCCCCTCGTGATTGTTGATTTTGAAAAGCATCGTGTCCAAAACGGTCATAAGCAGCTCTTTTTTGCTCATCTTTTAGAACATCATAAGCGGCATTGATTTCTTTAAATTTCTTTTCAGCATCTTTAGCATCAGTAGTATCAGGGTGATATTGCTTGGCTAGCTTGAGATAGGCTTTTTTAAGGTCAGCTTGGCTAGCTGTTTTACTAACCCCTAGTATTTGGTAATAATTTTGTGACATAATTTAATTTATAAAATGAGATTGTAACGTCATTACGAAGAAAATTACATAGTAATTTGACTAAGCAATCTCAGAATATTTAACGAGATTGCCACGCAGCCTATAGCTGCTCGCAATGACGAAATTACTTCTACTTCTTCTCTACATCTTGAAAGTCGGCATCTACTATTTTTTCATCATTAGCGGCACTTTCTTCAGCAGATTGGCTCTCGCTTTGTGCTTTATACATCGCTTCACCGATTTTCATGCTAGCTGCAGTTAAACTTTCGGTCTTTTCTTTAATCAAAGCAGCATCTTCCGACTCAAGCACGGCTTTTAAAGCGGCTAGTGCTTCTTCAACAGCTCCTTTATCGTCTGATGATAATTTATCGCCATATTCTGTAAGAGTTTTTTCAGTAGAATAAACTAAACTATCAGCAGCATTTTTTGCTTCAATAAGTTCCTTACGCTTTTTGTCTTCATCAGCATTTTGTTCGGCATCTTTAACCATTTGTTCAATTTCCGCATCGCTAAGACCACCGGAAGCTTGAATAGTTACTTTCTGCTCTTTACCGCTTGCTTTATCTTTAGCTGAAACATGTACTATTCCGTTAGCATCAATGTCAAATGTTACTTCTATTTGCGGCAAACCTCTTGGTGCAGGAGGTATACCTTCGAGATTAAACTGACCAAGTAATTTATTATCTTTTGCCATTTCACGTTCACCTTGGAATACTCTAATAGTTACGGCATGCTGGTTATCATCAGCAGTTGAGAATACCTGACTTTTCTTAGTAGGTATAGTAGTATTACGATCAATTAATCTTGTAAATACGCCGCCAAGAGTTTCAATGCCAAGGGATAGAGGTGTAACGTCTAATAATAATATATCCGTTACTTCTTTATTAAGTACTCCGCCTTGAATAGCAGCACCGAGAGCTACAACCTCATCGGGATTTACGCCTTTATGCGGCTCACGTCCGAAGAATTTTTTTACGGCTTCTTGTACTTTCGGCATTCTAGTCATACCGCCTACTAATACTACTTCTTGAATATCAGAAGCTTTAAAACCTGCATCCTGTAATGCTTTACGGCAAGGCTCAATTGTTTTTTCAATTAAATCATCTACTAATTTTTCTAGTTCAGCTCTAGTAAATTTAATATTTAAGTGTTTTGGACCGCTACTATCAGCCGTAATATAAGGTAAATTAATATCGGTAGTTACTGCAGAAGATAGTTCTTTCTTAGCTTTTTCCGCGGCTTCTTTCAAACGTTGAAGTGCTAAAGGATCTTTACTTAAATCTATACCGTTTTCTTTTTTGAATACATCTATTAAATGGTTTAATATTCTTGTATCGAAATCTTCACCGCCAAGGAATGTATCGCCGTTTGTTGATTTCACTTCAAAAACACCGTCAGCGATCTCAAGAATTGAAACATCGAATGTCCCGCCGCCAAGATCGTATACTGCAATAGTTTTACTTGCCGATTTCTCGAAACCGTAAGCAAGAGCTGCAGCAGTCGGCTCGTTGATTATTCTAAGGACCTCAAGACCTGCTATTTTACCGGCATCTTTCGTTGCTTGACGCTGTGCATCATTAAAATAAGCAGGTACGGTAATTACTGCTTGTGTTACTTTGTCCCCTAAATAATTCTCAGCAGTTTCTTTCATTTTTTGTAAAATGAATGCACTAATTTGACTTGGTGAATATTTATTATTATCTGCTTCGACCCATGCATCCCCGTTATCGGCTTTAACTATATTATACGGTACAATACCTTGGTCTTTCCTAACCATAGGATCGATAAAATTTCTACCGATTAATCGCTTTACCGCATATATAGTATTGCGAGGGTTAGTTACTGCTTGCCTCTTAGCAGATTGCCCGACTAATTTTTCGCCGTTTGCAAAAGCTATTATTGATGGCGTAGTTCTTTCACCTTCTGCATTTTCTATTACCTTTGGTTCTTTACCTTCCATGACCGCAACACAAGAGTTGGTAGTCCCAAGGTCGATACCTATTACTTTTCCCATAAGATTCCTCGTTTTCTTTTTTTTATTTTATTATGACTTTTGATTTGATATAGTGCGGCTTAAATGGTTTTACAAGAGGTGACAATGAAAAAACTACCGATTTTACTAAAACTTTTGTTTATTATTAATTTAGTTTTCCTAAATAATATAGTTTTAGCATCTAGCGAAACAAGCACTATTATATTTGAAAAAGCAAAGAAAGCAATCGTAACGATCGATACTAGAATTGCCGTATCGGCATATGACGATACAAGTAGTTGGACTGGAACGGGATTTATCAACGATAAGAACAACGGTTATATAATTACTAATACTCATGTTGTCGGCGGTGCGTCCATCGGAACTTATTTTGTTACTTTTTATAACGGTGAGCAGGCAGAAGCAAAACTTATCTATTACGATATTTGGCAAGATTATGCCGTTTTAAAAGTAGAGAGTAAAGATATACCGGCATCAGCAACGCAAATATCTTTTGCAAGCGAACTTCCAAAATTAAATCAAAAGGTTTTTGTAGTCGGTAACACAGAAGCAAAAGGTTTTTCTTTCCATACCGGTTATTTGTCCGATCTTTATAATATTGAAGGTTTAATGCCGCAATGTACTTATGTTATTAATTTAAATACTACAGGAGGTGCTAGCGGTTCACCGGTATTAAATGATAAGATTGAGGCTATAGGAGTATTATATGGTGGTGGTAAAACTCACTCTCTAGCGCTGCACGGTGATTATGTAGTTCGCACTTTAGAAAGTTTAAAGAATAATAAACAACCAGGCAGAAAACATATAGGAATAATAAGCGAGTTATATTCTTTAAATAAAGCAGTTAGACATCACAATTTTCCTAAAGAAGAAATGGATAAATATATAAAGAAATTTCCTGATAGTAGAAATAGAGTGATAAGCGTTAAGGCAGTTCTAGCCGGATCACCTGCCGCGAAATCTTTAAAAGCCGGTGATATTATTTGGGCAGTTAATGATAAGGAACTCGGCGGCAATTTAGCATTATTTGATAGAGAAATGGATAATTTCAAAGGAATAGCTATTAAACTTACTATATTTCGTGACGGGAAAAAGCTAGAACAAGTAGTAGATTTATATGATGTGAACAATAATAAAATCGCTAAAATGATAAATTTCGGCGGTGCAGTATTTTTTGAAGCCGATGATTATTTTAGTAATAAATCAGGTATTCCGCTTAAAGCTCTAAGTATAGCTTCCGTTCAATCCGGTAGTAGCTTTAGCTCTATACCAACGTTTTTTACTAAAGATTATAAAAATGTTTATAGATTGCAAATTTTTGAGATGAAAGATTTAGCTTTAAGTAATCTTGATGATTTGGTGAAATTCTTACCTGCTATTACTAAAGAGAAGTTTATAACGGTTAGATTTAGAAATTATCAACCTTATTATGCTAATTTCGGTTATAATGAACTTATCTCGTCGCATGATGATATGATTGCTGATGTAACTCTAGATTCTATAGATACTAAGCCTTATATATTAAAGTATAATACTATTTCTCATGATTGGGATATGGAAAATATAAAACTTCAGTAACTAATGACATTGTGATAAATTAACAATTCTTAATCAATGAAGTAGTATATAATTCAACTTGGTTTGTTGTGTTATTATTCTTAAATTTATAATCTTATATTTTAGGAGAATTGCAAATTAGCTCATAGTAGTTCGCCAACTAGGTCATTTTTGTATGGATTGATAAATATTCTTTATGTTATTCTCCTGCAAAAGCGAGACAGCATTATTGCGTGGATACATACTAAAATCGTCATTGCGAGCAGCCGTAGGCTGGGTGACAATCTCATGAAATAATAACAAACTCCTGAGATTGCTTCGTCAATTGCTATGCAATTTCTTCGCAATGACAGAAAAAACGCCCCTTACTCACCACCTAAGAAACATAGCTAATTAACAATTCCTCCTAAAATAATTAATAATTAATAAATTTAGGAGAATTAATGACTAAAGAACAAATACCTACAGTAGATAAAACAAAAAACATCTTTTTTTTAAGTTTTTTACAAAAAATAATAATAACTCTAATACTCAGGATTCACTAACATCACCACGTTCAGATGATGATGATATAGAGAGGGATGTTTCTAAAAAAGAAGCTTCTTAAGAAAATTCAAAGTATTAATAGACAAGAATGATGAAGATGAACTAAAAGCATTTCTATTTGATAAAAATAATAAGTATATCTTACATGATGCGGTTGAGGATAAAGAACAAACATTAGTTGAAAAAATATTAAAATTAGCTAAATACGTAACAGAGATAACCTATAACGCTTCAACAGTGTTACATTCAGCAGTTACAGTAGGAATTGCTAACAAAGAGATTATCAAAGCTTTATTAGCAAAAAATCCTTATTTAGTAATGATCAAAGATGCTTCAGGTCTTACTCCATCATATTATAATACTAGTAAAGAAATATTAGAAATATTGCAAAATTGTGAACGAGATAATATAGAAGAACCATGGCACGGTTGGCAGAAGATACAAATATTTAGAAGATAATATGTCTATAATCGGAAAAAATAAGCATACAATATATGGAGCTTGTATAAAAAATTTGTAAATTATCTGACAAGCATCTTCCTTGTAAATTTAACATAGAGTATTAGATTTGCAAGGAAGATATAGAGAGTTCTTTAATAAAAAACGATAAGTATGTAAAACTTACCGATTAAATTTAAAGCTTAAAAAATTATAATTCAGTAGTAGGGATATACTTGATATTTCCATCTTCTCCTATCAATGGGTAATACTCTGTTTGAGGGTTATAAGCATCATAACTAATTGATGTTTGTGATGATAGTTTTTGTGCTAATATTATTAATTTTTCTTCATATAACTCAAAAGATTTTTCTAAATCCTCTTTTGTAATCTTTACAGTTTTAGCTTCATCTGTATTTACTTTGAGTGTTTCAATATTTTCTGTTGAGCTATATTTTGTTAAAGTTCCTTTTTCTAGGAGTGGAAAATATGTTCTTATTTTTACTAATGCTATTTGTATTTGTATTAGAATACTTCGAACAAGTTTATTTAATACCATCTAATACCTTAAAAATTTTGAAGCGGCAGTATACAAGCCTCACTTATTAATGTCAACATAAATTAACATATTATTACTATAAATATTAATAAATGCTAATTATTATTTATGATTTTCTTTCACAAAATCGAAATAAACTGTTATTAATATAAAAAACCAATCTTAATCTAATATATGCGTTCTTTATTTGTAATAATTATATTCTTTCTAATGAGCAGTTGTAATTTAAAACCGTTATATAGTGAAAAATACAGTAGAAATAATGATTTAGAAGCTATTGAAGTTGAACCGATTGGAACAGTTGAAGGAGCTGAGTTTTATCATCGTTTAACTAGTATTTTACCTCAGAAAGCACAAGCAAAATACTTGCTTAAAGTAAAGCTTATCGCAACAACTATGCCTGCTACTATTGAAAAAAACTCCAATGTTTTAAGGGAATATATTAATCAATTAGTTAGATATAAATTAATTGATATAGAAAGCCAAAAGGTTTTAATTGAAGAGAAGTTTTACCAAAACACGTCATATAATGCTATTTTTACACCATATGCAACAAATGTTGAAAGAGATGAAACAGGAATAGACTTAGCATATCAAGCAGCAGAAGAAATTCGTAGCAGATTAATTTTATATTTTACACGGAAATAGTTAAGCTATGAAATTTTATTTTTCACAAATAGGTAGATTATTTGAACTAATAACATCCGGAAAGATTAGAGCTCTTTTACTATATGGTCCTGATAAAGGTTATATAGAAAAAATTTGTAAGCATTTAGTAAAAAGCTTAAATATGCTACAAACTTCTATAGAATACGCAGATCTTAATATTTCATCTTTAGAAATATTACTTAATTCGTCTAATTTTTTTGGTCAAAAAGAATTAATTAAAATTAGATCGGTTGGGAATTCAATCGATAAGAATTTAAAAACAATTCTAAGCAGTGATTATATAAATTTTCCTGTATTTATAGGTGAAGAAATGACTTCTAGTGGGAGCATTAGAAAGTTTTTTGAAACCGAAGAATATTTAGCGGCAGTTGCTTGTTATCATGACGATGAAGCAAAAATTGAACGAATTATTTTAGGTAAAGTAGAAAAAACTAATAAAGTTATAAGTAAAGAAGCTATCACTTATTTAAAAGCTCATTTAAAAGGTGATCATGATTTAATTTGTAGCGAAATAAATAAATTAATATATTTTGTTCACGACGCACGCGAAATTACTTTAAACGACGTTCTAGAAGTTATAAGTAGCGAAATTACGGCAAACGGTAGTGATTTAGCAATGTATTTTTCAAAAAAAGATTATAGTAATTTTCTGCAAGAGCTTGATATATTAAAAAAACAAAATATCAATGAAGTTTTAATTATTAGAGCATTAATAAGGCATTATTTAAATTTATATATAGTTTTGTCGAAAGTAAAAAGCGGTGAGCGTTTGGAACTCGCAATAAAATCATTATCACCACCGATTTTCTATCAGTATATTAATGATTTTACGAAGATAGCAAACGGTCTTAGCCTCACTGAATGTCTAAAGACTTTAAAAGTGCTACAACAGGCAGAAGTGGATTATAAGTTAAATCCTGCTAGTTTCGATTTATTCCAAAGTATACTCCAAAGTAAATGAAGAGTAGACGAAGTTTAATTTGGAAAAGAGCAAGGAGACTATAAGGCAAGGAGCGGACCGTATAACTTAATACGTGAGCACTGTAACTCTTATAAGATGACGTAGCCAATTTTTCAAATTAAACTAGTATACATTATTATGCCTAGACCTGATTTTTCTGACCCTGACAAACAAATTCACGAGATAATTAGAGTTAATCATGCCGGAGAATATGGTGCAAAAAGAATTTATCAAGGACAGCTAAAATATATTAAATCTCAAGATGATCATATATTGATTAAAGAAATGCTTGACCACGAAGAAGTGCATTTAAATTATTTTGAAAAAAAATTACTGGAAAAAGAAGTAAGACCCACGTTTTTATTATTTTTTTGGCATCATTACGGATTTTTACTTGGTGCTTTATCTTCCTTGATGGGGATAAAAACTGCGATGCTTATTACAGAGAGTGTAGAGGAAGTAATAGAAAAACATTATGAACAGCAAATAAATTATTTAGAAAATAAAAATGTTGAGTCAGAATTATTAAATAATATTATTAAATTTCGACTTGATGAAATTGAACATAAAAATATTGCTATAAGGAATGATGGTACTGAGGCAATATTTACAGAAATAACTAGTAAAATAGTGAAGATAATTTGTCGTATCTCTATAATTTTAAGTAAGAAAATTTAAAGTTAACAGCTTAATTAGCTGAAAAATCTAGAAATATTTTACTTCTAAGATATTAAGAAGATAATAAAAAACATTAATAATATTATTAGAAATGGTGATGAAAAGAAAAACTTTTTTTAAATTTTTTGCATTTGTATTTTTTAGAATTAATAAATCTTTATTTTTATCAAACATAGCTAATACTACTGGCAATTCCTTTATTTAATTTATGCCTAAACCTAATCTAGAATTAATAAATAAAGGTGCCAGTGGTTAAGCTCCGTTGCTATAAGATAACAACCTCCATTATACTTCATGATTTTACTCACTTATAAAATAATAGACCCCTAGCATAACTTAATATTAAGTTTTGACAGATTGGTTTTGCAACAATGGAGCTTAAACATTATTAGCGGTCTATATATTAGTTGAATAATATAAAGAGTCAAGAGATTTTAGTTGTCATTAATAATAAATAATGTAATTCTGAGTTACTGGTTATATTTTTTATATAATCTGTTTCTAGAATTTGCTTTTACATCAATAATAATTTATATTTATTTTCACTCATGCGAATAGCAGATTACTTTTGTAGTTTGTTATTGGTGATTATTGGTGATAATTAGGAAATATAAAATAACAATATGAGTCAAAAGATAATTTTAAATAATTCATATTCTATTACTAAATCGCACTTATTCCATATAGTAGACCCAAGCCCTTGGCCCGTCCTAACATCTTTTGCTTTATTTCTTTTGGTTATAGGTGGCGTCTCGTTCATGCATGGCTACAAATTTAATATATATATTTTATCTGCAGGGATTATTTCAGTAGGTTACTGTTTATATTCTTGGTGGAGAGATATAGTGAAAGAAGGAATAGTCGAACATCAGCATACTAGTCCTGTTAGAAAAGGTTTACAAATAGGTATGGCGTTATTTATCTTAACGGAAATAGTATTTTTTGGTGTATTTTTTGCTTCTTTTTTTAAATCAAGTCTATCACCCGTAGGTCTTTTAGACGGTGTATGGGTTGTAAAGCAGGGCATTTGGCCTCCACCTACAATTAAAACTTTTGAGCCGTTTGATATTCCTTTTATCAATACTTTAATACTACTCTTATCAGGTACTACCGTTACTTGGGCTCACTACGCCTTAGAAGAAAAAAATCAAAAAGATTGTGTAACTGCACTTGCTCTTACCATATTGCTTGGAATATTTTTTACAACTATGCAGGCATATGAATATTACCATGCGGCGTTTAAATTTACAGATGGCATATATGCTTCTAATTTTTATTTAGCCACGGGTTTGCATGGAGCTCATGTAATTATAGGTACTATATTTCTAATAATTTGCTACTTTAGAGCAAAAAGAGGAGATTTTACTACAGAAGGTAATGGACATTTAGGGTTTGAATGTGCTGCATGGTACTGGCATTTTGTGGATGTAGTTTGGTTATTTTTATTTACATTTGTTTATATATTTGGAAGTTAAATTATACTATATGTGATTATAATGTTACTTAAAATAAGTGTTTTTAAAATATTTTTGCATATTAATTAAAATTGCATATATTTAGGAGTTGATTTATATACAAATAAATTATACATTATTTTTTAAATGCTAATTATTTTATTGAGGTAAAACATATGAACTTTCCTATTCGTAAATTAAATGAAGAATTAATCGATTATAATCTATTATTACGCATATTATTTACTATTCTAAGCGTGGCTATTATTATGGTAGCTTTTGATAGCTTAGGTAGTAGTAGTGTCGCCGATCCTGTAGGTGATGCATTATGTAAGTTAATTAAAGTATTTAGAGGCAATACTGCAAAAGGTATAGCTGTTGTCGGTATAATTGTTCTGGGAATTCAAACATTAAGAGGAAAATTGCAGTGGGAAGTAGCTTTAGTGGTAGTTACTGCAATTATTATATTATTTAAAGCTCCAGATATTGTTAATATGGTATCAAGTGATACTAATAGCTCAAGTTGTGGTGTTTCCTAATACACGAAAAAATTATTATATCTTTAGTGATACCCATAATCTTCGGCTTATGGGTATTTTTATTTTTAAGTGATGTTGTTGCATAGCCTCTATGTCATTCCCACATGGCATCGTTGCGTGGGGCGAAAAATGCGTTAGGTGTTATAGTGTGGCTTGACTCTCTCTATTGTATGAACGTTTAGTATGTCATTCCTGCAAAGGCAGGGACAAGACAACCTGAATATAGGTTACATATTTAATAAAAATAAACATGTAAAAACAAGTTTTTATATGTTTTACTGGATTCCCGCCTACGTGGGAATAACATCAATTGCCTTTATACTCAGGTCAACAGCAACATTCGTACAATACTCAATAGTGTTTTAATTGTTTTGATGGACCACGTGGTTAAACCACGGGATGACAGTGGATTTTGTTGGTCTATACAACAACGTCCTCACTTAAATAAAAGTCCTAATCTATTACCTATAGCAATATCAATATATTTTGCTGTAATAGGGATCCCTTCAATATTCATTTCTAGATATATTGCTTGTTTTGCAGGGATTTTTGTTTGTAGTTTTGTAATTGATACATATTCATCTAAAGCTTGATTATTAGTATCCATTACTCTCACTTTGATTATAGGATCGGAAATTAAATAATCAGACTCATTAGATAATTTATAAAATATCTTCATACCACCTATATGATGAGATTTGCCTAAATTAATTTCTTCTATCTTTAATTGATCATATTTACCTAAGAATTTAAAGCTATCTATTAGTAATATCACTAAACAAAAAATTATAAAGCTAGTCCATAATATTGGAAATATATTATATTTTTTCTTAGGAGGAATATACGGTAAAATAACCGGCACATTAGCATTGTAATGATTTTTAATAGGAGTTTTAATAGTTTCCGTGTTTACTTTATCTTTAAAGTCATTTAATGTACTAGTATTATAGTCTAATTTCTGATACCACAAATGGCTACATTTGGAACATTTTACTCGTCGTCCGTTAATACCTATTTGATTGCTTGTAACAATAAATCTTATTTGGCAATTTGGGCAAGTAATATACATAGTTAATTATAATTATTATGTTTGACTTCATGATAATCTCATTTATTATTTTTGGCAATAAAACAGTTAAAAGATATGTCCTCTCTTATTAAAGAAATTGAAGAAGCTTGGCAAATTAAGGACAAACTTCTTCAAGATTCTTCAAAGCTTATAACATTAAAGCAAGCTCTTAATGATAGTATAGAAAGCTTAAATCAAGGTACGATTCGTGTTTGTGAAAAGAAAGAAAATAGTTGGCAAGTTAATGAATGGGTAAAGAAGGCTATATTGCTATATTTTATCACTACGGAATCACAACTTTATAATAACAATTATAATAGTTGGTATGACAAAGTTGCTCCTAAATTTTCTGCAGATACTGATAAAAATATATTCAAAGAAGCAGCTATACGCAAAGTGCCCGGAGCTGTTGTTAGAACCGGTACTTATATAGCTAAAAATGTTGTAATTATGCCTTCTTTCATTAATATAGGTGCTTATATAGATGAGGGAACAATGATTGATACATGGGCTACTATTGGTTCATGTGCTCAAATCGGCAAGAATTGCCATATTTCAGGCGGCACGGGAATAGGTGGGGTGCTTGAACCGTTGCAAGCAAAGCCTGTTATCATTGAAGATAATTGTTTTATCGGTGCAAGATCGGAAATAGCAGAAGGTGTAATAGTAGAGGAAGGAGCAGTAATTAGTATGGGGGTGTTTATCGGTAGCTCTACAAAAATAGTATACAGAGATACAGGTGAAATTATTTACGGCAGAATTCCGGCTTATTCCGTTGTAGTTCCAGGAGTATTACCTGCTAAGGAAGCCAGTAAGCCTGGACTTTATTGCGTAGTTATCGTAAAACAAGTCGATAAAACTACTAGAGCTAAAGTAAGCATAAATGATTTACTGAGATAGATGGATCAATGTGAGCGTTCATGGGTTTTGCATTGTCATCCCATGGGCCTGACCACGGGGGCCAGAAAAAATAACTTCAATATTGTTACCTACACTAAATGCAAAATAAACATATAAAAATTTATTTTTATATGTTTTACTGGATTCCGTTAAATCACGGGATGACAGAGAGGAATAATAAGCCGCTTAACACCAGTGAACGATCACAGATCAATAATATCGCCGATTATACCATTAAGATATCCCTCTCTTTGTTGTTGTTCTGAAATATCTGTTTGTTGAATTGCGTTATTATTTGGGTTTCCTAAGAAAGTATTGTATGCCATAAGTATTGCATCTCGTTGTTTTTGAGGATCACGTACAAACACCAGCTGCTTTAAAATATGATTCTGCAGTATCTGTTTCCTGTTGTTTTTGAAAGCAAAATTCGTTTCCTTGTGCCATATATAAATCATATTTTATAGGCTTTTCAGCCTTATTTATAAGACTGTCATAACATTTTATATAGAGTCTAATTTATTATTCTTTCTATAAAATATGATAGCTGGGTCTTCACGTCCTAAGTTAAATAGCATATCGCCGATTTTATTGTACATTTCTTTAAGTTCTTCATTACATGTTAGAGCTCCATTATAATCTTCTTCTTCGCTCAATATATCACCTATTTTAGAGTAGCAGCTAGCTATAGTTTGAGTCACTTCTGCTTTGTCCGAGTACTTATTTAACCACTCTATGGCTTCTTTATAATATTGCACCGGTTGATCGTGTTTAGGTTCTATATTTTTTATAGAAGATAGATAGTTATTTTGTATGAATAAATCACATATTTCAATTAAGGAACTATAGCAATCATTGGATTGAAACCATGTTGTAGATAACATTTCTTCAAATAATGATAATTCTTTAATTTGTAGGTTTAATACATATCGGTAAGCTTGAATAACCGGTTTATTGTCTGTAAATTTCTCAATAGGGTCTAAAATTTGAAATATTACCCCTATAAGGTTATTAGCTTGTTTGTTTAATATGATAGCTTGAAATTCTGATAATTGTGCTAATCCTTCAAAACAAGAAAGAGTTTTTTCTGTAGCCGGATATTGTATTGGAGTAAATATGGTTTAATATAACACTCATAGTTATTATCTAAAAATTTTGAGTAGTTAAGAGGTGTATATACATTAAAGTCTTCAAAAATTGATTGGATAGTATTAATTATACATTCTACATTTATCTATATTTGTGTATGTAAATTTTCTATCAGACTGTCTTGTTCCTTTAGCAATGAACTTAGCTTCTTATCTCTAAATTTTGTACTCCTTTTCTCTCTTCTAGGTGTTTTAGTTCTAGAGAGAGGTTTATTTCCCCATTTTGAGAAGTAGGTTTATAGAAAAATTTTATATCAGAGAATTCTAATATATCCTTGTTAATAGCAATGCTATTTTGTAACATCGGTATAATGTTTTCATGATTATTTTCATTATGTTGTGTTATTATGCATATAACATTTCCTTTTAATTTTTTGTGTTCTTCTGTAGGAAAAATATTTTTAAAGTCTTCTATAATCCTGTTAAAGATACTAGGGGATTTTACGGTCTCTTCTTTTGCTACTATGATAAATTTTAATTTATCGGTCATTTGAACTAGCTTTTTAATGAAAAATACATTGATTAACTCTTGCACTATATCAGGTACTCCGTTAGAGCATTCCCAAAATACTTTTTCTGCAATTTCAAATTTTTGGGGATCATATATAGCCGGTTCATATTTATGCTGAATTTCCGGCGTTATTTCAAAATCAAATATATTTATCAAATGTAAATTCTTTACCGTTTTCGATAATCTTAAGGTTGTTCCCAAGAGCATTTAAAAATGTGCTTTTTCCGCTATAAGGTAATCCTATTACTACTGTAGCTTCTGGTGTTTTTCCTGCTGGTATTAGTGAATAATTCACTTCAGTCAATGCATTTAGAATATTTGCTTTTTAAAGAATCAAGAGCAGTTTCTTCTTCTGTGAAAGGTTTAATATCAACTTCTGTAGGAATTTTAAATTTCATATATAACCGCTAATCTATTCTTTAATATAAATTTTTATACTGTTGCTTTCGCCGCTATCGCTGATAGCTCTAATAATAAATTCACCGGCTTTTGCTTTCCATATTACTGCTTCGTTTGGTTTTGCGGTTGCTATTAATTCATTTTCCACAAACCAAGAAATGTTGTTGTTTTTATTATTGCTAATCGCACAAAAGGTAATGTTATCACCATTTTTAATTGAATGTACGGAATTTTTAACGGGTATATAATTTTAGGTTTTTGATGATGTCAATTTATCAACCTATTGCGATGGTTTGTAGGTATTGGTTTCGGTAATATATGTATATGTATTCCTGCTTTTTGATAAACCGAAAGCATATCTGTTGGCCATAAATTTACTGTTTTATATTCTGTTTGTCCTTTAATAAAGTTACAAGCAGGCATACCGGTTTTTAAATCTATCAACATTTTTCTATAAATACCGGATTGTTTTATCGGTGATTTGCCTTTAATGAATAAGGTTTCTGCTTTAACCGGACACATATCGTTATCGATATCTCCCGTGTCTGCACAAACTTTTACTTTAGTAATATTTAGTGCATTAATTTTTGAAAGGATTAAATCCTCATCTTTATTTGGTCTAGCTATGGTTGATAATATTAAAGAATAAAGGGGCTGCAGAAATATTACCCGTAAATGTTCCGTGAGTTTGCCCTTTGAAATCCCCAACCCAAACAGCAAGTACGTATTTTCCGAATATGCCGACGCTAACTGCATCTCTAAATGAGCTGGAAGTACCTGTTTTCCAATAAATCGGTAAGTTATGCCTTGTATTATTATAGGTAATAGGGCGAGTCATATCTTTTATAATATCAAGTGTTAAATAGCTTGCCTCGGGGGATAAGTAGTACGGTGTCCGTGTCATCCTTGTCCTCTCCTATGTCATTCCTGCTTTCGCAGGAATGACATAGGAGAATCCAATACTTTTCTAAGCGGTTTATAAGTACCGAAATTAGCCAAGCATAGCATAAAGAGTAGTTAACTCTTCAAGAGTAATTTCTGCTGTGCCGAGTACTATAGATAAACCGTAATTTTCAGGTTTTCGTAAGCCGCTAATTTTTGCTTGTTGTAAGAACTCATAAAAATTCGGGTTTTTTAACTTAGACGCCAGAAATATTACAGGTACGTTACGACTCTTTATTAACGATTCTCTAGCACTTAAACCGCCTGCAAACCTACTATCAAAATTTCCCGGTTTACAATGATCGTAGTAAGTAGTTGTATCCTTTAGTAAAGTTAACGGATGTATTAGTGATTGATCAAAACTAAGTGCATAGACAAACGCTTTTAAAGCTGAGCCTGGAGATCTATGGCTTTTAGTGCCGTTAATCTGTCCACAAATATAGTTATTAAAAAACTCTCCGGAGCCAATACTTGCAAGCACTTTCATAGTAGTAAAATTAAGAAGAATTACGGAGGCATTATTAATGCCATATTTTTCCCGATCATTAATATATAGCCGAACTTGTTTTTCTATAGTAGCTTGCAGATTTTTATCTATAGTAGTGCGTATAATAGGGCTATCATTATTTGCTAGTATGTCTAAAGTAAAATGCGGTGCAATAAAAGGAAGCTTTTTATTTTGATTAAATTTAATCGGCAAACTAATTAACTTATTATAAATAATATCTTGTGGGTGAATCGCCACTCGGTAAATAGATATTTACGTGCTTTAAAAATATTAATATCATTCCCGCCTCTTTTAAGCGGATTTTGTAGGATTACTGCAAGGCTTAGAATATCGATCAAATTTAAATCTTTTAGGTCATGATTGAAGTAAATATAACTGCCGGCTGCTATCCCTTCAATATTACTACCGTAAGGCACTAGATTTAGATAAGCTTCTAGGATTTCATCTTTTGAATAATGCTCTATATGAATAGCTTTAATGATTTGATGGATTTTACTAAGAATAGTAGAAGAGTTTATTCCATATCTTAAACGTGCTACTTGCATTGTTATAGTAGAGCCGCCTATTTTACGATTATTCTGTAAATAAGTAGAATAAAAAGCTTTGGCTAAAGAAACGGGGTTAACGCCAAAATGCTCATAAAAATGCTTGTCTTCATATAATAGTACTGCTTCTATAAAACTTGCCGGTATTTCACGTATAGGAGTGAATATCCTATATTTATCGTCTTTAGAAAGCGAAATACGCATTAACTCGCCGTTTCGGTCAAATACTTTTTGTGAGAAACTTACGTCTTTAAGTAAAGGTGCAGGAGGAATAGCAAAATATAATATTATAATGCCGCTGTAATAAAAAGTAATTTGGTTTTGAGAGGCAAAGTATATACCTTATAGTTTAATGTCATTTCCGCGTAGGCAAGAAAGCGCGCTTGCGTGGAATGATTTTTTCGTCATTGCGAGGGAAAACTGTAAGTTTTGACGAAGCAATATTGGAAAAATTCCTGAAGATTGCCACGTTCACTAACGTTCGCTCGCAATGACAACTTGGGTATTCATGCGGGAATGACATCATGTTATATAACAATCATTATAAAGCATTTTAAAAATAATGAAAATTTTAATAATATAGCTTGCATGTATAGAAGAAATATTGTATAATGCTCTACAAGATATTAATAAATTAACTAAACGTTAACAAAATTAAGTTTTACGCTTCCTATAAATACTAAAATATCATATAAAATCCACGTTACTATCCTATTTTATAGCCTATCAATATAAATTTTGACATAATATTTCTGTGTATTAAAAAATATTAATATTTTAAGTAATTATTAAGATTTATTAAAAAGAAATTAGATATTATGGGAAAAAATATTAAATCTATAGATTCTAAACTTACAAAATTATTCTTATTTAGCTGTGCTAATGCTGCAATCCTTACCGCTATGACTGGGGAAGCAAGAGCAGATATAGAAATCTATGATATATTAAACCATACTGCTGACTACTAGATATTAACTCCTGCTCAAAAGCTTAATGTTATAAAAGGAATTTAGGACCGTACGGATTTCGGTAACCTTGTTGATGATCTTATGCCGTGGGAAAGAAGATTATTCAATAACGAAATAATAGAAGTCACTAGACTTCAAGCAGTTGCTCTTGTACTTAACGGTGCTAGAGAAAGAAGAGAAGCACGTGCAGCTGGTGTTGAAGTTGTTGATTTTAACAGGTAATACAGCAGTAGAAACAGGACGTAACGAGCAAGAGATGGCTCTAGAAAATAGACTTCAATTATTGGAAATCCTTGCTAAAGCTGAAGGGGCAATGCTGTCAGTATTAACGATAAAATTAAAAAACTAATACGCCAAAAGGTTTTGCCGGTTATAAAGGTCATGCTTCGGGCGGTACTATAGGTTTTGATATTGGTTCTGATAACTACAAAGATTCGGTATTGCTTATACTAAATTGGATTTAAAGTTTAAATCTAACGGTAGCAGGTCAAATGCTAATATCGATAGCCATATTGTAACTTTATACGGACAAAAAGAATTACCGAAAAACTTTATGATACAAGCTATGTTTGCTTACAATCATAATATAGTAAAGAGTAAAATCAACCGTTTAGGTACTATTGCAACCGGTAAATATAAGAATAATAATTATAACTTTGAAACTTTATTAAGTTATAATCATCTTATGAATGGTGATATTACTCTTACTCCAAATCTTGGTATAAGATATGGCCACTCTAAAGACGATACATGTCAAGAAAGTCATGTAGGTATTCAGCATTTGAATATTGCTTCTAAAAAGCAGCATTTATGGAGCGGTATTTTAGGCGCTAAGGTAGCTTTAGCACCGCAGAAAATAGCTGAAGGTTTCAGTGTCACGCCTGCACTTCAAGCATCTGTAGAACATTACTTTAATGATAATAGTAAAAAACTTAATGCTAAAGTAAAATGGAAAGATAGAGAAGTTAATGACACTATCGCATTACCGAAGCAACCTAAAGTCGCTTATAATATCGGTGCTAGCGTTTTAACTGAAAAAGATAATGTAAGCGTATTACTTGAATATAACTGTCATTTACAAAAGAAATATCAAAGCTATCAAGGCTTTATGAAGTTGAAAGTGAAGTTATAACAGCCAAAATCGTCATTGCGAGAAAAAACTGTAAGTTTTGACGAAGCAATCCAGTAAAAAAAATGCTAATTTATAGCATTTTTTTTTATTTTTTGTGGATTGCCACGCAGCCTACGGCTGGCTGCTCGCAATGACGATTATGGACCCACGCTAGCAATGTACTCCCAAGAGTCGTAAATAATACTTATTACTCGTCTCTTACTACTAACACTGATATATCTGAATGACGGACGATTTTAGAAGCATTAGGTCCAAGCATATAATCTTTTAATTGTAGTCTGACTGCAGAAATTATTATTAAATCGGCTTTAATTTCATTAGAGTGCTTAATTATTTCATCATAAACTGCACCGCTACCTATATAATAATCTGTTTCAATTTCATCGGGAATATATTGTTTGATAAGCTCTTTAATTTGAGCTTTATACTTTTCTTTTTTCTCCGTTCTCCAATTTTTAGGTAAATAATCTTCAAACATTTTCGTACCGAATTCAGAAATTACATACATAAAATGTAATTTTGCTTGAAAGTTCGTCGCAAGCATTAAAGCCTTAGAAAGAATACCTTTTATAGATTTTTTATCATTTAAATCTATAGGTATAAGTATATTTTTAAATATGGTATTTTCAGACATAAGATATTGTTAGTTTTTGTTTCTTACTGAATCATGTTTTGGTAGAACAAAATTTTTAGTATCGGCGAAATAGTTAATGTCCAGGTTATTTAATAAGTAATTAGAAAGTTTAAAATTTGCTACGTTTCTATGAAAAGCTCCGATAAATTTATCTAAAATATCACGATTCGCCTCATCTCTAGTTACTAGGATTGCCGATACTTTTACTGTGGTTTGATCATCGGTAATCCCTGGATATAAGCCCTTATGAAGTATGGCTTTATGAAAAGCTCTATTTTGTTTTATTAATTCCATTATTTTATCATTGTCAATTGAAACGAAATCAATTTCACACTTATTAGCTATTAAATTTACTAAGGGGTTAGAATGTCCAACCATCATTATTATAGCATCTATTTCCTTATTACAGAATTTATCACTAGAATCTTCATAATTAATGTGTAGCTCTTCAGGTTCCTTAGCAAATTTATATAAAGAACGTACGGCATCATAAGTAATATTACTACTGGAAAATGCCGGACCGTTAGTTATTTTCCCCCCGTCAATATCAGCAAAAACTTTTATTTTATCCTCATCTTTTACAATAACCGTAAAAAACTCATCATGTAGATTAAGCACCTGACGTAAATTTTGCATTTTTTCTTGATCGTGATAATAACCTATGCCCTCATATGCTTCTACTGCAATATTAGCTTGCACTAGGGCTAAATCAATTTTGCCTTGTTGTAATAATTTTAAATTTTCTATACTACCGTTTGTTGCAACAACTTCGCATTTAATATGTTCATTATTTTTATCGTCATTTGTAATAGTCTTGCATAAATCAAGTCCAATAGCATAATATCCTTTTAAAATAGAGCCGGTACCGATTTTAATGACTTTTGGATCAGCATAAATATTACTGCAAATAAGAAATATGCTAATAATAGTTGCTAGTTTAAAATTGTTCATAAAACTAATTTGAATTATTTGCAGTATTTTAGTCTTCTTTATGTTCACCAATTTTTAGTTCTAATAAATTAATAGAACCGATATTTATTCCTTTGTCTGAAAACTCAATATCAAACTTAGCTTTTTCTACATTGTTGTAAGCCGAATTTGAATCATTTTGCTCTGTATTTAATTGCGCGTCGGAAGCTTTATTAATTGCTTTAGCAATAATTGTTTTAATTATTTTCTTAGAAAAAATAATATTATTCGGTAATAATTTATCAACTATGGAATTATAATTTTCCAGCTCAAAATATAGTTTTCCTTTCGGTAATTTATTGGCAAAGAGTTGTAAAGCACCGTTTAAATTAACTTTAGAATCATTATCACAAGTAAAAATAAATCTTTCTATATTAAAATTTTGTAAAATAGCTGAATCTTCTCCGTCTTCAGCAAATTTTAAAGAAGCAGCAATATCTAAATTAGCATTTTTAAAATTCAAAATATCTTTTTCTGAATAATAATTCATATTTAAAAATAAGGATATATTTTCCTCACTTGCTAAATTCTGTTTTCTTATAAGAAATGCTAAATCATTAATTTTAAAGATTTCTTGATTATCTTTAAATATCAATAATGCTTTATTATTTAACTGAATTGATTTTAATATTTCTTTTAAATTATCATCTTTTGATATTTTATATAAAGGTTTATTAAATTTTCCTATACCCTTTATGTTATCATCGCTGCGTACATCATAGGTAAATGTTTTGTCGCCGTAATTATCGACTTCTCTAATAAAAGGACCGAAATTAAGAGCGGCTCTTTTAGTACTAAAAGCTATATTTAGGACAATATTTTTGCATGTAAATTCTTTAGAATTTACATGCTCAATTAATTTTACTTTAGGATCCGTTACGGTAATTTCCCAATTAAAAGGATAGCCTGAAAACTTAACTGCATTATAAGATATTTTAAGATTATCAGATTCAGAATTCTTAATTAAACTTACAACGTTATTTTTTATAGTATATGCAGTTGCAAACCATATTATAGTAAAGGCTAAAAACACAAAAAGAAGTATTTTACGTATCACTTTTTTAATCCATTATAATTTTATATTACGAGTAGCAGAAGGAAGGCGTACTTTTATGTCGTCTAATTCTTCGGTTAAAATAATTTGACATCCCAATCTAGAAGTATTGGTAAGACCAAAGGCTAAGTCAAGCATATCTTCCTCTGCTTCCGTAGGTTTTTTTAATTTGTTGTAAAATTCTTCTTCTAAAATAACGTGACAAGTAGCACAAGCAAGCGATCCTTCACAAGCTCCCTCAAGGTCTAGATTGTTACTATGGGCAATTTCTAAAATAGAAAGCCCTATCGGTGCTTCCACTGTTTTTTCTTCTCCATCATTTATAATAAATGTTACTTTTATTTTTCCTGACATTCTTCTTATTTTTCCTTATCTAAATTAGTTCGATTATATATAATATTTTATATATAACTGAGGCTATTTAATTTGATTGATATTTTTGCCTTTTAGCAAATCATTAATTATTATATTAAACTTTGTATCCATAGATTTTTTTATTTTGGATTTAAACTCTTTAATAGAATTATTAATTAAGATCGGATCTCTAGCGTGTGCGGCTTCTTTTATATTATCTAATAAAGAATTAATTATAGATATCTCACTTTCCGATAATAAAGTTGTTAATTCCGCTATAGCACGTTCTATGCTAAAGATTAAAGTCTCTGCTTTAATTACTGCTTCTTGTAATAATCTTGTAGTATAATCTATTTTAGCATTTTTATACGCGTTTTCTAACATAATATCAATCTCCGTTTTATCAATACCGTGATTTGGCTTTACTTCTATAGCATGTGATGTATTGCTGATTTTCTCATAAGCAGAAACGGATAATATACCGTCTGCGTCAATAGCAAAAGTAACTTCAGCTCTAATATATCCTGCTTTCATAGGAGGAAGTCCCTTTAACTCAAATCGAGCTAAACTGCGGCAATCGGCAGCCATTTCACGTTCACCTTGCAATATATGAAATTGTATACCGGTTTGATTATCGACATAAGTCGTAAATTCTTTTACTACCGAAATAGGAATCGGAGTATTATGCATGATGATTTTTTCAACTATACCGCCATATAATTCCATACCCAGCGATAAAGGTGCTACATCAATCAATAATGAATTTGTATGGGGTGCTATTAAATTTTCTGCTTGTAATGCAGCCCCCCATACAACTGCTTTATCAGGATCGATATCTGATAGAATATCTATTTTAAATGCTTTATATAATTCGTCTTTTATTAAAGGAATACGGGTTGCACCCCCTACTAAAATAACTCCGTCTATATTTGGATTTCCTGCTTGTTCTAAACACTCTTGAGCTATATTGATAGTACGTTCTACTAAGGGTAAAATTAATTGCTCCAATGTTTGCTTATTAATTGATATATTATCATTATTAAAACTATCTTTATATGTTAAAGTTTCTTTTGCTTTTTTTGCAAGTTGTAAAGTATCTATAGAATTAGGTAAATCAAATTTATTGCAAAGATATTGTGTAATTACTACATCTATATCGTTGCCACCAAGCATATTATCGCCGTTTGTTGCTATAACTTGAAAAATACCTTCTTGTATATTAAGAATAGATACGTCAAAAGTGCCGCCGCCTAGGTCATATACTAAATAACAGCCTTTTTGATTTTTGTTTAAGCCGTAAGCATAGGCAGCTGCAGTAGGTTCGGCAATTAGCCTTAATACTTCAAAACCTGCTATTTTAGCCGCAAGCATTACTTCGCCTCTTGCTGCATCGTTAAAATGTGCAGGTACTGTTATTACTGCTTTAGTTAGATTAGTCTTTAATTGTTCTTCTGCTTGATTTTTTAGATAAATAAAAACTTCTGCTGCAATTTCACAGACTCTCAGTTGTTTATTTGCAAAATTTAGCTTAAGCTCACTACTATTTACATCTAGATAATCTTTAACTAACGAAAAAAGTGCTGGAGTATTTAGAATTTCTTTTAATGTTTTACCGAATAGTCTTTTAATAGAACGCAGTCCTGTATTATTACCTATAGTAAAATTGTTACTTGTAAAATCTATAGTAGTTGGGATTAATTCTTTATCATCTATAGATTTAATAACTTTAACTTTTCTATTAGCTGCAATAGCTATTAATGAGTTAGTAGTGCCAAAATCGATACCGACTGCTATTTGCCGTTCTTGCTTAAAATCAGCTTGCTCCGGTTCCCTAATTTCTATTATTTGCATGATTTTATTTTTTCTTGCAGTTTATGCAGCAATGTCCCAATATATTTAAGCTTGCTAGTTTTTATAGTTGCGTCTGATAGATTTTGTTCTTCAAAAGCTTGTTTTAAAGAATCAATTTCAAGCTTTTTCATTAATTCATATTTGTCTTTTATTTTTTCTAAATCACTAAATAGGATAGTATTTTCGATTATTTCCATTTCATCCCAGAATATGCTTAATTCTAGCGGCGAAAGTAAACTACGTGTTTTTTCGTCATTCAAATTTATATTTTGCAAAAGCAACATATATTCAGCACGTTTTAAGGCATCTTTAAGAGTAGAGTAAGCGTTATTTAATTCAGCCGCAGTAATTAGATTTTGTTCCTTTTCCTGCAAAGTTTTTGCTTTATCGGGATGATATTTTACCTGCATAGCAAAATATTGCTTTTCTAATATCTTTAAATTAATATTATACTCTTGCGGAAGTCCTAATAATTGAAAATAATTTTGCACTTTTCCTTTTTTGTAATTCTAAACTGCTCTATCATATATCAAAAATTAAAAAAATACAATTATGGAAGTAGATCTATTACATTTTGAAAAAAAATATCAGAACTGTATTGTAGCAGGTATAGATGAAGCAGGTAGAGGACCGCTTGCAGGTCCGGTAGTAGCAAGTGCCGTTATAATAGATAACGCCAATATTATAACGGGCATTAAAGATTCTAAAAAGCTTTCCAAAAAGAAAAGAGAATTACTATATGAACAAATCACTAGTAATTATGTTTGGGCAACTGCTATTATTTCTCATATCGAAATTGATGATATTAATATATTAGAGGCAACTAAAAAAGCTTGTTCTATTGCTGTGGCAAATCTTAGCCTTGAGCCAGAAATAGTGTTAGTTGATGGTAATATGCAGTTTAAGGATGAAAGATTTATCAGTATAATTAACGGTGATGATTTATCATTATCGATTGCTGCGGCTTCTATTGTTGCAAAAGTTACTAGGGATCATTTGATGCTAGACTTAAGTGCTGAATTCCCCCAATATTTATGGCACAAAAATTCCGGCTACGGTACCAAAGAACATATCGAAGCTATTAATATACACGGCTTATCACCGTATCATCGTAGGAGTTTTAGGTGTTGTTAATGGTATTGCCTGTGTGGACACTGAATCATCATTGCGAGCAGCCATAGGCTGCGTGGCAATCTCATAAAATAATAACAAACTCCTGAGATTGCTGCGTCAAAATTTACAGTTTTTCCTCGCAATGACGATGACGATTTTGGTATCCACAACGCACACCATTAACTCAACTCGAGTGCTGCCTCTTCTAGAGTTTTTAGCTGATCACGAAGTTTTGCGGCTTGTTCAAATTCAAGATTACTTGCGGCTTTAAGCATTTCTTTCTTTAATTTATCAATATGGGTTTTTAGCTTAGCAGGATTATCAAATAAAGCATGAGCTTGTTTTTTATCAAGCTTACTATCGATTTTCTCAAATTCTGCTAAAGCGTGAATAGCACGGTTGATGGTTTTTGGAATTATGCTGTGTTTTTCATTATATTCCTGCTGAATTTGCCTTCTACGCAACGTTTCACTAACGGCTTTATCGATAGATTTAGTCATTTTATCGGCATAAAGTATAACTCTACCCTCGCTATTTCTTGCAGCTCTTCCTATTGTTTGTATTAACGATACTTCCGACCGCAAAAACCCCTCTTTGTCTGCATCAAGTATAGCAACTAAGCCGCATTCAGGGATGTCAAGCCCCTCCCTTAATAGATTAATACCGACTAAAATATCAATAGTACCTTGTCTTAAATCTCGTAAAATCTCTATACGCTCTAGAGTATGAACGTGAGAATGTAAATAAGAAGTTTTATATTTTAGTTCCTGCAAATAGGCGGTTAAATCTTCTGCCATTTTTTTAGTTAAGGTGGTGACTAGCACACGAAAACCTTTAGCGATAGTGGTTTGAATTTCACTAATTAAATCCTCAACTTGGTTAGTAGCGGGTTTGATAATACATTCAGGGTCAAGCAGTCCCGTAGGTCTGATAATCAATTCTACAACCGTGCCGCCCGTTTCTTCTAACTCGAACGGTCCTGGAGTTGCAGATACAAACACAGTTTGTGGTCTAAATTTTTCCCATTCTTCAAATTTTAAAGGTCTGTTATCAAGTGCAGAGGGGAGACGAAATCCATGCTCTACCAAAACTTCTTTCCTTGCTCGATCGCCGTTATACATCGCTCTAATTTGCGGTACGGATACATGGCTTTCATCAACAAATAATAATGCATCTTCTGGTAGGTATTCGAATAATGTAGGAGGCGGCTCACCGGCATTACGTCCTGTGAAAAAGCGAGAGTAGTTTTCAACGCCTTTACAGCTGCCGGTTTCCGTTAACATTTCAAGATCATATTGAGTACGTTGATTTAGCCTTTGAATTTCAAGTGGTTTGTCTTGTGACTTTAAAAACTCTAAGCGTTTTTGTAATTCTTCTTCAATACCTGATATGGCATTATTGACCGTTTCTTGAGGCATCACAAAATGTGAATTACCAAAAACCATAGCTTTATCGAGCTTAGCAAGTTTTTCACCTGTTAGGGGATCAAATTCATGGATATATTCGAGTTCATTACCGAAAAACGATAAACGCCAAGCTTTATCGCTGTAATGTGAGGGGAAAATATCGATGTTGTCGCCTTTAACTCTAAAACAGCCACGTTCAAATCCGATATCGTTACGCTCATATTGTAGATTTATCAAATCGTTTAGTAGCTGATCACGAGGGTAGCTTTGACCAGGCTCTAGATTAACCATCATTTGGTAATATAAATCGGGAGAGCCAAGCCCGTAAATACAGGAAACGGAAGAAACTACTATAACGTCACGACGCTCTAATAGCGATCTTGTAGCGGCATGACGCATTAAATCAATCTGTTCGTTAATTGATGAGTCTTTTTCTATAAAAGTATCGGTGCGTGCTATATAAGCTTCGGGCTGGTAATAATCATAATATGAGACAAAGTATTCAACGGCATTCTTTGGAAAAATCGATTTCATCTCTGAATAGATTTGGGCAGCTAAAGTTTTATTATGAGCCATAATAAGAGTAGGACGATTAGTTCTCTCTATAATATTTGCCATAGTAAAGGTTTTGCCGGATCCCGTAATACCAAGCAATATTTGTGAGCGTTTTTTGCTACTTAACCCTGCTATAATTTCATCTATTGCTTTTGGTTGATCGCCTGCCGGTTTATATTCTGAGATAATAGAAAAATTGTTCATGCATTTTTACTTGCTTTAAAAAATATAGTTTAAGATAATACATTAAAATCTAATAAAAAAATATAACATTATGAATAAAGCTATATTACACACAATTATTATTTATACTCTCGCTAGTTGTCCTTATTGTATAAAAGCTAAAGCATTGCTTGATGAGAAAAATGTTGCTTATGAGGAAATTGAAGTAAGTAATTTTACTCAGGAAGAGAAAGAAAAATTTATTAAGAAATCTGGTGGAAAAAAGACCGTCCCGCAGATATTTATAGATAATATGCATGTTGGCGGTTGTGATGCTCTGTTTGATCTTGAAAAAGAGGGAAGGCTAGATAAGCTGTTAGAAAATCAGCCAAAGAAGACTTCACCTGCTGCCGGAGCGTAATTAATAAAAACGTCATTGCGAGGAAATTACGAAGTAATTGACGAAGCAATTTCAGGAGCTTGTTATTATTTCATGAGATTGCCACGCTCCATACGGTCGCTCGCAATGAAGATTTAGTATCCACGCGAGCAATGCCCGCTCGCAATGATGCTGAAAACTACAAAAACTTCAAAATGTCCAAAAACAAAACTCGCAAAAATTCATTCTATCTACTTCTGCCGTATTTATGGTCGAAGGATTTTGATATACGCCTGCGTATTATTACCTCTCTTATTTGTCTAGTCATAGCTAAAGTAATAAATATTTTCGTTCCTATTGTTTATAAATATATAATAGATGGGCTAAATAAAAACTTTGCTCTTTCGGTTATTATCGGGATTATTGTTGCATATGGTGGAACAAAAATACTTGTTCAAATTTTCAGTGAATTACGAAATATCATTTTTTCAAAAGTAGGGCATCAAGCAACTCGCTTAGTTGCTCTAAATGTCTTTAAGTACATGCATAATTTAAGTATGCGTTTTCACATTACTAGAAAAACAGGGGGCTTAAGTAGGTCAATAGAGCGTGGTACTAAAGGTATTGAAGCGGTACTGCGGTATTCGTTATTTAATATTTTCCCGACAAGCGTAGAAATTATATTAGTAAGCGGGATGTTATGGTATGTTTACGGTATTTGGTTTGCCGTAACTATTTTAATAACAATGATAGTTTATGTTGGTTATACTTGCCTAATCAGTACTTGGCGTATTTCTTTTGCAAGGGAAATGAACCAAAGCGATAACACCGCCAATAATAGAGCAATCGATAGTTTACTGAATTTTGAGACCGTTAAATATTTCGGTAATGAAGAATATGAGGCGATAAAGTTTAATGAGGCTTTACAAATTTATGAAAAATCAGCTACTAAAACTACTAACAGCCTATCGATTTTAAATATCGGGCAGGATGTTATAATATCCTTAGGGCTTGTTAGCCTTATGATACTTTCAGCAAATGCTATTAACCAAAATAAAATGACCGTCGGCGATTTAATAATGGTTAATACTTATCTATTTCAGCTATCAATCCCGCTTTCAATACTTGGCTTCGCTTATAGAGAAATTAAAAACGCTCTAGTTAGTATGGAAGATATGTTTAAGCTGCTTGATATACCGGCAGAAGTAGAGGATGCTTTGAACGCTAAGGAGCTAATTATCTTAAAAGGTGAGGTTAGTTTCGATAATGTTAGCTTTGCTTATAATCAGGAACGTCCGATTTTACATAATATAAGTTTTACGATCAAGAGCGGTAAAACTTTAGCAGTAGTCGGTAGTAGCGGGGCAGGGAAATCGACGATATCACGTTTGCTTTTTAGGTTTTACGATATTAATAGTGGCAATATTACTATTGATGGTCAGGATATAAGAGAAGTCACGCAACAATCGCTGCGTAAATCTATTGGAATTGTCCCACAAGATACGGTACTGTTTAACGATACGATATATTACAACATTGCATATGGTAATAATGCAGCAAGCTACGATGAAGTTATAGCAGCCTCAAAAAATGCTCATATTCATGAGTTTATTAGCACGTTACCCGAGGGGTATGAGACGCAGGTAGGCGAGAGAGGCTTAAAGCTTTCGGGCGGTGAGAAACAGCGTATTGCAATTGCAAGAACCATCTTAAAAAATCCAGCAATATATGTTTTTGATGAGGCAACAAGTTCGCTTGATACTAAAACCGAAAAGCTAATTCAAGCAAGCCTTAAAGAGATCTCGGCTCACCATACTACCCTTATCATTGCCCATAGACTCTCAACTATTATCGATGCAGATGAGATTATCGTTTTAGATAACGGTTATATAGTTGAGCGGGGCAACCATAAAACCTTGCTACAGCACAAAGGCTATTATGCCGAACTTTGGTATAAACAGCAAGAAGAGGAACATTCTTAAAATTTATCATTATATCAACTACAAGCTTTATTAAGTGGTTTGGTAAAACCAGCTCGATGTCATTCCCGCGGAGGTTTTGTTGCGTGGATATCAAGTCGTCATTGCGAGCGAACGTTAGTGAGCGTGGCAATCTCAGGAATCCTTCTCAAGATTGCTGCGTCAAATTACTATGTAATTTTCCTCGCAATGACGAAAAAACTGATCCACGCAGGAATGACATGGATAGCTAATTGATATTTCAAAAAATTGGCTAAAATCTCTTGCAAGAATAGCGGTGACGTTATTCCGTGGTTTCAAAGTCTCTATCCTAAGCGGTATTATTAGCCGTATAAATGGTATAATTCTCGACTTCATGGTCTCATGGTCGGGGCGATAGTAGCTATGTACAGGGTTTAAAGTGTAAGCTTTAAACCTAAAAGCTATTATAACTGTTCTGTGACGGTTCTTTGAACGTCCCAATCACCAGAAGTTAAAATCTTCGGTGGTTAAAACTTGAGCAATTTAAGTTTAATCACGGGAGCAACTACATGCAAAAATAATAAATTATTATCTAAAATATTACCGTTCTCTAAGAAAAATAAAGATTTAGAAAAACTAAGATCTAAGTTTAAACAAAGGTTAGAAGAACAGGTAACGATAGATGAGATAACAAGAATAGAGCAGCGTTCATTATATTTAGAAAGTATAAAATAATTCTAATATATAAAAAGTTTGTTAACTTTTACGATTATGTTATTGCCTAGAAACGGTTGATGTCGTTATTGTAAGCGACTAAAGGCCTTATTGTATGGCTCGTTTATGTTATTTCCACGAAAGCCGGAATCCAGTAAAAAATGATAAAACAAAGAAAATTACATAAAAATTTAGTATATAATTTGCTTAAAAGACTAGATTCCTGCTATTGCAGGAATGACATCGGCATCCGTGCAACAATGCCCCGCAGCAATGACATCGGTAACTTAGAAACAATGCCACGATTATAAATACAAGCAATCCTTGAAAGAAATTTATTATGTCTCTATTATTAAATATAATTCATTAAATTTAAGGCTAAGTAATCGTGACTGATAAATCTTCTTCTAATTTAGTACCGGTAAATATCGAAGATGAGATGAGAGTATCTTATCTTGATTATGCTATGAGTGTTATAGTAAGTAGAGCTATACCGGATGTTCGGGACGGCTTAAAGCCGGTACATCGCCGAATTATCTATTCTATGCATGAAGCCGGTAATTATGCTAGTAAACCTTATAGAAAATCTGCTAGAATAGTCGGTGACGTGATGGGTAAATACCATCCGCACGGCGATAGTGCTATTTACGACTCGTTAGTACGTATGGCACAAGATTTTTCCTTGCGTTTACCGCTTGTAGATGGGCAGGGTAATTTCGGCTCGATGGACGGTGATGCGGCGGCAGCAATGAGATATACCGAATCTCGAATGGCCAAAGTTTCGCATAAGCTCGTAGAGGATATCGATAAAGAGACTGTCAGCTTTAACCCTAATTACGATGGTTCTGAAAAAGAGCCTTCCGTACTTCCTGCAATGTTTCCCAATTTATTGGTGAACGGTAGCGGAGGTATTGCGGTCGGTATGGCAACTAATATCCCGCCTCATAATCTTGGTGAGGTTATCGATGCGTGCTGTTTATATATAAATAATAACGATATAGAAATATTAGATTTACTTGAAGTCGTTAAAGGACCGGATTTTCCTACAGGTTCAATGATTTTAGGTATTAGCGGTATTAGATCGGCATATCTTACCGGTAGAGGTAGTATCATTATGCGAGGTCGAGCCGAGATTGAGAATATCGGTAATAGCCGTCAAGCAATTATTATTACCGAAATACCGTATATGGTAAATAAGGCAAGACTCGTTGAGAAAATCGCTGAAATGGTTAAGGAAAAGCGTATAGAAGGTATAAGTGATTTACGTGATGAATCGAATAAAAACGGTGTAAGGATTTTTATTGAGTTAAAGAAAGATGTAGTTGCTGAAGTAGTCTTAAATCAAATATACGCATGTACGCAGCTACAAACTAGCTTCGGTGTTATTATGCTTGCTCTTAAAGACGGGCTACCGAAAGTGATGAATTTGAAAGAAGTAATTGCAGCTTTCGTTAGTTTTAGGGAAGTAGTAATTACTAAGCGTACTATATATTTACTCAATAAAGCAAGAGATAGAGCTCATATTTTGCTAGGACTAACTATTGCCGTTAGTAATATCGATGAAATAATACGTATTATTAAAGCTTCAAATGACCCGAATGCAGCTAAACAAGAATTAATGGCTCGTCAGTGGGAAGCATTAAATATCCTACCTCTTGTAAAGTTGGTTGATGATAAAGCAATGTTAAACGAGCAGGGTAAATGTAACTTTACCGAAGTGCAAGCTAAGGCAATCTTAGAAATGAGATTGCAACGCCTGACCGATATGGAGAAAAACAAGCTTGAAGAGGATTTAAAGAACCTCGCTACGGAAATCACCGAATATCTTAATATACTCGGCTCTCGTACAAGGTTACTTGAAATTTTAAAGGAAGAGCTCATTAAAGTTAAAGAAGAATTTGCGACTCCTCGTCTTACTTCAATTGAATTCGGCGAATTTGATCAAGATATAGAAGATTTAATTCAGCGTGAAGAAATGGTTGTAACCGTAACGCTTGGTGGGTATATCAAGCGTGTACCTCTAAGTAGCTATCGTGCGCAAAAACGTGGCGGTAAAGGAAGATCAGGGCTTTCAATGCGTGATGAAGATATTACCACGCAAGTTTTTGTCGGTAGTACTCATACTTCTATGTTGTTCTTCTCAAATATCGGTCAGGTTTATAGTTTAAAACTGTATAAACTGCCTTTAAGTAATCCGCAGGGTAAGGGTAGACCGATGGTTAATATATTACCGTTGAAAACAAATGAGCATATTACAAATATTATGCCGCTACCTGAAAATCAGGATGAGAGGGATAATTTAAACATTATGTTCGCAACTGCCAAGGGTAATATCAGAAGAAGCGATTTATTAGATTTCAAAAAGCTTCAGTCGAACGGTAAAATTGCTATTAGGCTTGATGAGGACGATAAATTAATAGACGTAAAACCATGTAAAGAAGACGAGCATATTTTACTTGCTACCAAAGCCGGTAAAGCTTTAAGATTCCCTGTTGAATCGCTGCGTGTTATTAAGAGCCGTACTTCCGATGGGGTACGAGGTATGAAGCTTGCCAAAGAGGATTCCGTAATTTCTATGACTGTGCTTAAAGGTATTAGTAGTACAAAAGAGGATAGAGATGCTTATTTATCCGTGCCGTGGGAGCAGAGATTAGAGATTGCTAAAGGTGAGGCGTTTAATCCTAAAGAACTTGGCGTAAGCTTAACTGCCCCGGCTATTTTGGAAATGGCAAATTCCGAAGAATTCATTTTAACCGTAACTGAGAACGGTTTTGGTAAGAGAAGCTCAGCTTATGGCTATAGAATTACTGACCGTGGCGGCAGCGGTATAATCAATATGGATATTAACGACAAAACTGGTTTAGTCGTCGGTGTTATGCCGGTTAAAATGGATGATGAGTTAATGCTGATTACCAATAGCGGTAAGTTAATTCGCTGTAAACTTGAGTCAGTACGTATTACGGGACGTAACACTAGCGGCGTAATCCTATTTAAGCTAGATGATGGTGAAAAAGTCGTGTCTGTCTCTTTAATTGCTGAAACTTCTGAAAGTGAAGAAGATAGTGAGTTAGAGGAAGAGGGATTAGAGCAATCTGAAGAGGTGTAAGGGCTGAGGCGTTGTTATTCCCGCATAGCTCTTAAAAAGCTCTCGATGTCATTCTTGCGAAAGCATTTTGCGTAGATACCTAAGTCGTCATTGTGAGGAGGTATTGTTGCGTGGACCGGTAAAACCCACTGTGTTACCCTGTGGTCAAGCCACGGGATGACAGAGGTGAAATTGATTCACGCAACAATGCCTTGCGAGCAGCCATAGGCTACGTGGCAATCTCATGAAATAATAAAACTCCTGAGATTGTGGACGTACAAATTACTTTGTAATTTTCCTTGCAATGACGTTAATTTATTAATTGATCTGCTTTTAGTTAACAATACCCCCAAAAGAACTTCTAGAAAAGTATTGCAACACTAATTTTTCTCTCTATAATAACTGTATATTGAATTTATGAATATGCAAATATTAACTTTCCAGTCTTTTTTTACTACTACAACTGGTCTAAGCCGGTAACAATATCTCTATACCTTTCTTTTAATTATATCCATCTATTTAAATTAACTAATTATTATTAGGTAAGTTTTATGTTGCGTAAAATGCCACTTATTTTAATGGCTATTATCATAGCTATCATATTGTTAAACCCACTAATAAGTTTAGAAGTACAAAGGTTATTGTATTCAATAAGTCTATCTATTAAATCTATAATTGGATTATTTCTGCCTTTAATTATTTTTAGCTTACTTTTTAAATTTGTTGTAATGCTAGCCAAATATGCAACACGTATAGTTTTCTTAATATTATTACTAGTATGTTAGTCTAATTTTTGTGCTACCTGCATAAGTCATTATGTAGGTATATATACATATATCAATTCGATTTATCAATGATCTCTCCTATAGAAAATGATAGCTTAAAGCCTTTATTTATGGTTGCTTAATTTTCCTAATATTGTTTCTAATGATAAAATCGTATTTAGTAGTATTATCTTAGGCTTTATTTCCTCAAAATTGTGTGCTGAAGTTGCAATTGGATTGGCTTGCAAGCTAGAAGCATTTGTTGCAAAAATATTGTGATTGTTTATCTATATAATTCCCTTATTTATAATAGGCTTTATCGTAAAACTACAGTTTGATGAAGTATTAGATATAATTATTAAAGATTATATGTTCATTTTTGTGACGATCGCATTTGCTCAGTTTGGTTATATCTTTCTTGCTTATTTTAAGTAATTGTCGAGTTAAGGAATTCATAGCTAGCCTCAGTAATATGATGTCAGCGTCTATAAGTGGATTTAGTGCAATGTCTAGTGTTATAAGTATGCCACTTAGTATAATAGGAGCGGAAAATAATACAAATAATAAAGCACTCGCTCGTACCGTTGTCCAATAACAGTAAATATTCATCTTGTTGGCGATTGTTTTGCCATACCGATTTTGGCTTATGCTATACTAAAAAGTTATGGATTAGCTGAACCTACTTTATTTAATTATTTTATTTTTACTTTTTATTTTGTATTGGCAAAATTTTCAGTAGCAGCTATACCAGGTGGCGGAATTATTGTAATGCTCCCTATACTTGAACAATATCTAGGTTTTAATACTAATATGATGTCTCTGATTACAGCTCTTTATATCTTATTTGATCCTGTGATCACTTGTGCTAATGTTTTAGGAAATGGTGCTTTTGTTAAACTGATAGATAATATATATAGTGTAACTCAGAAAGCTTAATTTAAGCAAATTTGCATGGAGCAAGTCATGTCCCACCGTGAGCATTAATAAATATTTTAGCAATAGGACGAGGTTTCTCAAAATACTCTAGGTTCTTGCGTGCAGAAAATTAAATTATTTGTATTTTTAGATATTCTTGAGCAAAAATTAATAAGAACGCAAGAGCCTAATATCTCTTTTTCTTTTAAAGTAATTGTTGAATTATCTATATTTGATAAATTAGATATTTGTGTTCCTTGAATTATTATTTTTTATGAAGAATTAGTGAATTTTTTAACCAAATCTCAAATATTAATTAGATAATTGATTTAAAAGAGAAAAAGCATATAATCTTTGTGTGGAAAGTGATATATTGGTAATAAATTATGATGTGGTTATTAATTGCGATTGGTTTAACCGTTGCGATTCTTATTATAGGGGTAGTGTCGATGGCTATCGGAGGAAAGTTTGATAAGAAATTTAGTTCAAAGTTAATGACTTTAAGAGTTTTTTTTCAGGCAGTTGCTATATTTTTATTGATTATAATGTATTTTTATAAAGTTAATTTATAAATGTCTGAAAATAACTCAAAAGCTACTTAATCGATTTCTCTAATTTCTTCACGTAATTCTTCCCATTTGTCTAAAATTTCTTCTAATGTAACTTCTTCGACTTTTTTCTCTCCATCTTCAAAGTCCTTTAAGTCCCTAATCAGTTTCTCTAGCTTTAATAATGAAATTTTTTTTTCATTATACTGATCGCTACAATGTTCTTCGAGTTGTTCTGCAATTTCTTCAATATCACCCCAATGCATTATTATTCCTCCTTAATTTTATGTAAGCCTTATTTATTAACATGTTATCTGATATTTGCTATTATTTTTTACTAAATATTATTAATTCGACAAATTATTGCAAATAGGTGAGTTTATTATGCAACTATTGCCGGAATTAGGCAGGTTTGTTTTCTTTACATTTTGGTGATTTTTGGTATTTTAAAATAAAATATTAAGATTTAATTATGTCAATATTACCGATAGTAACGGCACCTGATGAAAGATTAAAGCAGAAATCTCAGCCGGTTTTAGAGTTTACCGATCAAACACGAAAATTTATGGATGATATGCTTAAAACTATGTACCATGAAGATGGTGCAGGGCTTGCAGCAGTACAAGTAGGGGTATTGAAACGTATTTTAGTAATTGATATAAAAGATCATGATTCGGTAGCAAGACCAAAAGATTTTTATCCGCTTTTTATAGTGAATCCTGAAATAATAGAAAAATCAGAAGAGCTAGTTACGGCTAACGAAGGTTGTATCTCATTACCAGAGCAACGTATTGAGGTGGCAAGACCGGAATCTATAAAGATTAGGTATTTAGACTATCATGGTAAACCGCAAGAGCTTAAAGCAAATGATTGGCTTGCAAGAGTTATCCAGCATGAGTATGATCATTTAGAAGGTAAGCTTATGATTGATTATTTAAGTAATTTAAAACGAGATGTAGTACTTCGTAAGCTTAAGAAACTCAAAAATAATATAGTGTGAAAGTAATCTTTATGGGAACGCCTGAATTCGCTGTTCCCGCTCTTAAAAAACTTATAACTCATCACGAAGTTAAAGCTGTTTTTACACAGCAACCTAAAGCTAAGGGCAGAGGACTTAACTTAGCTAAATCTCCAATACATCAATTAGCATTTGAGCATCAAATTCCTGTTTATACTCCTTCTACTCTTCGTAATGATGAAATAATAAATCTAATTAATAAAGTTAATACTGATATTATAGTTGTTATTGCATATGGTTTTATTGTGCCGAAAGCTATATTAGAAGCTAAGAAATACGGTTGTCTTAATATCCATCCATCCGATTTGCCTCGTCACAGAGGAGCGGCTCCTCTGCAGCGTACTATTATAGAGGGGGACCGGAAAAGTAGTGTATGTATTATGCGTATGGATACAGGGCTTGATACAGGTGATATATTGATGAAAGAAGATTTTGATTTAGAAGAAAGAACAACATTGGAAGAATTGCATAACAAATGTGCAAATCTCGGAGCGGAGTTATTAATTAAAACGCTTGCAAATATCGATAATATAGTACCAATAAAACAGTCAAGTGACGGCGTTACGTATGCTCATAAATTAACTAAAGAAGAAGGAAAAATTAATTGGTATGAATCCACATATAAAATAGATTGTAAAATAAGGGGCATGAATCCTTGGCCCGGAGCATATTTTAGTTATAATGATAAAATAATTAAAATCCTTGAAGCAGAATATTTAAATGCGGATCATCACTTTACTTCCGGTACCGTTATTAGCGATAAGCTGGAAATAGCTTGTGGAAGCGGTATATTACGAGTGAAAAAACTTCAGCAAGAGAGTAAAAAAGCTTTGAATATAGAAGAATTTTTACGTGGTACAAATATTGTAAAAGGTACAGTATTAAAATAAGAGTATTATTATGGGTAAAGATAAAAAAGAAGTTAGGTTTAATGATAATTGAGACGTTAAGGAGTTTTTTACCTCAAAGCTTGAAAAGAATAGTGATATTTATTCTGTAAAAAGGAAAGTAATTAATATAGTAGATGATGAAGTAGAGGATCAAACTAAGCTATTTACGGAAACTCAATTTCTTATGAAAAAACTCCACATGGTAAAACATCTCAATATGAAATTAGCGGCTTTATTAACAAAGCCAGCGAACATATAAACGATCCAAAGCAAATAAAAGAAATTTCAAAATTATACACTCATGCCGCATTTGCTGATTTACAGAAGAATATTTTAGGTAAATTTGATAAGAACGGTAATTTAAGTATAACTAAAGATTTTGCAATTGATGAAAATCTAGTCTTTAGAAAAGACGGTAAATTATTGTTTGTTAAAACTCAAAGCGGTTTGGTAAACAGAGAAGGAGAAATGGCAGCAGTAAATCATGTTTTACAAAAAGGCAGATTTTTGTTTAAAGATTTAGGCGGTAAGGTAGATACAAGATTAGGGACCGCAAATCTAAACAAAAAGCCGACAAAGCTTACTTTAAAAAGAGGTTAAAATAACTTTAAGCCCTCTCATAAGAAATAAAATTTAAATTATTTGAAATTAGTGTTTGACAAGCTTTAAAAATATAGATATAAAATCATCACACAAAGTTTGAAACGTAAAACTTTGTAGCTGTTTAAAAAGTTGATAAAGCTAAAAACTAAATACACCGCGATAATAAAAATTTATCTCGTGAGTAGATGCTGAAAATAATTGTGAAATTAATTCTGTGTGCATCGTGTAATCTCAAGTTAAAAGCGTAAGTAAATATAATAAGAGCATTTGGTGGATGCCTTGGCACTAGAAGGCGATGAAGGACGTAATACGCTGCGATAAGCTTCGGGGAGTTGCGAATAAACTTTGATCCGAAGATTTCCGAATAGGGAAACCCACCTAATTTATTAGGTATTGTATAGTGAATACATAGCTATATGAGGCAAACCCAGCGAACTGAAATATCTAAGTAGCTGGAGGAAAGGACATCAACCGAGACTCCGTTAGTAGTGACGAGCGAACGCGGACCAGGCCAGTGGCTTCAAAAAATAACTAAAACAACATGGAAAGGTTGACCATAGAGGGTGATAGTCCCGTATAGGTAAAAAGTTTGAAGTCCTTGAGTAAGGCGGGACACGTGAAATCCTGTTTGAACATAGGGGGACCACCCTCTAAGCCTAAGTACTCTCTAGTGACCGATAGTGAACAAGTACCGTGAGGGAAAGGTGAAAAGTACCCCGACAAGGGGAGTGAAATAGTATCTGAAACCAAATGCTTACAAGCAGTCGGAGCAAGCGTATTTATATGTCTTGTGACGGCGTACCTTTTGTATAATGGGTCAGCGACTTAGTTTATCTAGCAAGCTTAAGCCGTTAGGTGTAGGCGTAGCGAAAGCGAGTCTGAACAGGGCGTTTAGTTAGATGAATTAGACCCGAAACCGGGTGATCTAGCCATGGCCAGGTTGAAAGCGGAGTAAAATCCACTGAAGGACCGAACCCACTACTGTTGAAAAAGTAGGGGATGAGCTGTGGTTAGGGGTGAAAGGCCAATCAAACTCGGATATAGCTGGTTCTCCGCGAAATCTATTTAGGTAGAGCGTTATAGCGATTACCATCGAAGGTAGAGCACTGAATGAGCTAGGGGGTCCCACAGACTTACCAAACTCAATCAAACTCCGAATGTCGATGAGTACAGCATAGCAGACAGACTATGGGTGCTAAGGTCCATAGTCGAGAGGGAAAAAGCCCAGACCGCCATCTAAGGTCCCTAAATCATGACTAAGTGTTAAAGGATGTGAGAAGACCAAAACAACTAGGATGTTGGCTTAGAAGCAGCCATCATTTAAAGAAAGCGTAATAGCTCACTAGTCTAAATAAGTTTTCTTGCGCCAACAATGTAACGGGGCTCAAGTCATGTACCGAAGATGCGGGTTTATGCATTTGGCATAAGTGGTAGCGGAGCGTTCCGTAAGCCTGCGAAGGTGAACCGTAAGGTTTGCTGGAGGTATCGGAAGTGAGAATGCTGACATAAGTAGCGATAAAGAATGTGAGAAACATTCTCGCCGAAAGTCCAAGGGTTCTTGCGTAAAGTTAATCTGCGCAAGGTTAGTCGGCCCCTAAGATGAGGCTGAAAGGCGTAATCGATGGGAATCAGGTTAATATTCCTGAACCTGAAGGATGTGACGAAAATAGTAAATTGTACAGTCTTATTGGATTGATTGTGCGGTGAATATTTTCCAGGAAATAGCACCTTCATTATAGACCGTACCCGAAACCGACACAGGTGGACAGGTAGAGTATACCAAGGCGCTTGAGAGAACGATGCTGAAGGAACTAGGCAAATTGCATCTGTAACTTCGGAAGAAAGATGACCTGTATATGGGCAACCATGTGCAGGTGGCACAAGCTAGGGGGTAGCGACTGTTTATTAAAAACACAGGGCTCTGCAAAGTCAATAGACGACGTATAGGGTCTGACGCCTGCCCAGTGCTGGAAGATTAAAAGGAGGGGTGCAAGCTCTGAATTGAAGTCCCAGTGAACGGCGGCCGTAACTATGACGGTCCTAAGGTAGCGAAATTCCTTGTCGGGTAAGTTCCGACCCGCACGAATGGCGTAACGATTTCCCCACTGTCTCCAGTATCGACTCAGCGAAATTGAATTCTCCGTGAAGATGCGGAGTTCCCGCGGTCAGACGGAAAGACCCCGTGAACCTTTACTATAGCTTTGCACTGGTGTTAGGAATCAGATGTGCAGGATAGGTGGGAGACTACGAAGCGAAGGCGTCAGCCTTTGTGGAGTCACCCTTGAGATACCACCCTTTTGGTTCTTGACATCTAACCGAGATCCTTGAATCAGGGTCCGAGACAATGCATGGTGGGTAGTTTGACTGGGGCGGTCGCCTCCCAAAGAGTAACGGAGGCGCGCGATGGTTAGCTCAGGTTGGTCGGAAATCAACTTTTAGAGTGCAATGGCATAAGCTAGCCTGACTGCGAGTCTGACAAGACGAGCAGAGACGAAAGTCGGTCATAGTGATCCGGTGGTCCCGAGTGGAAGGGCCATCGCTCAACGAATAAAAGGTACTCCGGGGATAACAGGCTGATGATTTCCAAGCGTCCATAGCGACGAAATCGTTTGGCACCTCGATGTCGGCTCATCACATCCTGGGGCTGGAGAAGGTCCCAAGGGTTCGGCTGTTCGCCGATTAAAGTGGTACGTGAGCTGGGTTTAGAACGTCGTGAGACAGTTCGGTCCCTATCTGCCGTGGGTGTAGGAAGTTTGAGAGGATCTGCCTTTAGTACGAGAGGACCGAGGTGGACGTACCCCTGGTGGACCAGTTGTCGTGCCAACGGCACAGCTGGGTAGCTAAGTACGGAAGGGATAACCGCTGAATGCATCTAAGCAGGAAACCCACCTCAAAACTAGACTTCCCCATTAGAGCCGTGGAAGACCACCACGTTGATAGGTCGGGTGTGGAAGCACAGTAATGTGTGTAGCTAACCGATACTAATAGCTCGATTGATTTACTTTGCTGTGAGATTACATATGCATATAGTGTTAATGTTATAAGAGTGTATATCAACTCACAAAGTTATCAGGTTAAATAGCTTTATCAACTAATAAAAATGTTATTGCATAACTAATATTATACTGTATGTAGCCCCGCCACGATATCCAGCAAAAATTATTTTGCTAAGTATCGTAGTAAAAGTTAAGATAAAAATTTTTTTGAGTTGTGCAACAACATTAACAGTAAACTATAATACAAGTCTATCTTTTTAAAAGTTTGTATTGCTAGCTTGGTGGTTATAGCATGAGTGAAACACACGATCCCATCCCGAACTCGAACGTGAAACCTCATAGCGCTAATGGTACTATGTCATAAGGCATGGGAGAGTAAGTCGCTGCCAAGCTTGCAATGCAAACTTTTAATTATCTTTCTTTCTCTTTATGAGATATTTTATATTCATAATTTTTACCTTTCTCTATATTAGTAATGCTACGTATTAAAGAATAAACATCACTAGTCAATTTATTTGAGAGTTACCAAATGGCACAGTAATTAATGAAGGTGGAATTTTAATTCAAGAAGGTTATATTCTACAAGATACTTAAACAAGCTTAGGTGATCAACATCGTTTATTAAAAAAACGAGATATTAATACTGAAAATCCTTTATATTTTAATGGAAAGTTAGCAGTAATTTCATCTTCTGGTTCTGAAAATTGGTATCATTGGCTGCTACAAATTTTGCCTAGATTAATTATATTAAAAGAATCAGCTCTTGAATATGATCGTATTTATATTAATAATTTAAAATATTCATGACAAATTAAGTCATTAGAAATAGTATTAAATTATTTAAATATACCGGAAGATAAGCTTTTTGTAGTAAATAGTGACTGTATAATTCAAGCTACTAGACTAATTGTTCCATCTGTACCGTTTATTCCAGTAAAAGGTACGCCTTTGCCTTTATGGTTAAAAAAAGATTTAAGAAATATTTTTATTAAAGATTAATAGTAAAGCATACGATAAAATATATATTTCTCGTAAATACGCTTCTACCCGAAAAATAGTTAATGAAGAGGAATTAATAGAAAAAATTGAGAGATTCGGTTTTAAAGTAATATATCTAGAGCTATCCTCCCCGTATGAACAGGCCCAGCTTTTTAATAAAGCAAAAATAATAGTTGGACCGTATGGATCAGGATTTGCTAACTTTCATTTTTGCGGCTCCAAAATGCAAAGTAGTAGAGATTAATCATAGTACAACTCCCTCTAGAAGTTTTTATAAAAGAATGGCAAATTATATGTCATGTGATTATTATCCTTTTTATGTAGATCAGACAACAGAAGAAGAGCATTTAGAAGACGATATAAAGATTAATATTGATGAATTTATTAAGTTTCTTAGAGGTCCTGTAAATAAATTTTAATTAGTAATTAAAGAGCTTTTTTAGCGAAAATTGATAAGATTTTTGAAAGAATATAGTAAATCACCTTAAATTAGGTGAGAAATATTTTATTTGTTTAAGAATATGGCGAATAACGTTTTAATGCTAACCCATTTACGGTATGAGATATATTTTTAAAAAATTAAAAGATAAAATAGAAATCGTACTTAATTTAAAGTGATTTACTATATTCTCCATTTCAACCTCTTAAGGAAGTTAATTCTTAAAATCATTATTTAATAAATAAGATTCGCTATTCATTTCATTTAGTCTTGAAATAGTGCGTTTAAATTCTGCGGCTCGTGCTGAACCTTGATATATTTTATTGGTGTTATCTTCTAGGCTCATAAATAAGAGTATTTTATAGAAATAGGCATTATCGATAAAGTTGATAAATCTAACGGCTGTATTTGTATCGTTAGCATCGATAGTATGAACGTTCCCCACTATAATAACGTTGAAATTTTGGCAAATATTAACATAATCGATATAGCTTAAGTCTCTTGTAAATAATTCATTATAATCTGTTACTAATATTTTTTTATGCACTTTTTGAAATGATATTTCTTTACCTAGAACCTGTATATTTTGAGGAGCAAGATTATTATCACTAATATCCGTGATAATTTTTTCAAGTTTGTTTTGGTTTTCTAAAGTTAAAGGATAAATTATCCTTGCCTCTTTAACTCCTAACGCTTTATCAAATCGATAATCATGGTGATTATCTAGATATTTAACATAAAATGTATTATTGATTATCTTTATAAAAGGTAAGAAAGATTCTCGTTGTAATCCGTCTTTGTACAGATTATTGGGACTCGTGTTAGAAGTTATAAAAATAAAAATATTTTGCTTTGTTAATTCATTAAATAATCTACTGATTATCATTGCATTAGTAATATCTTTAATTTCAAACTCATCTATACATAACACTTTAGTTTGTTTAGCATAGTTTTTAGCAATTTTAGGGATGACATCTTTCTGATTTGTTTGTAATTTATGCATAGATTTATGAATTTCCTGCATAAAGTTCTGATAATGTATTATTATTCTAGGTGTGGTTAATTCTTCAAAAAAAGAATTCATGAGCATAGTTTTACCGCTGCCCACCGGACCGTATAAATAAATCCCGCTTTTTAAGTTGTTTTGATTAAAGAATTTGAATAAACTTTTAGGCTTATTAAGTGCTGCTGCCAGCTGTTTTAATTCTTCTCGTAAAGCAGTTTGTTTTGAATCTAGTATTAATGAAGTAGAGGATTTAATCATCCAAAATATTTTTTATCTAGTTTGTTATAGTTTTTTTCTAAAATGTCGTTCCTAGCTAAAAGCAAGAAGGCTTTGTTGCGTGGATCAATTTCACCTCCGTCATCCCGTGGTTTGAGCACAGGATTCAGTGAAAAATGCTAACCTTTAGCATTTTTTTTGTTATTTTTGCTAGATTGCCACGCTCCTTTTAGTCGCTCGCAATGACGGTTGTGATTATCATTTCCTACATAAAAGCGTTGCATCGCCGTAGCTAAAAAAACGCATTGCTTCTTTTATAGCATATTTATATAATTCATGCATCTCTTTAAATCCGGCAAAAGCACATATAAGCATAAATAAAGTAGATTTAGGAAAATGGAAATTAGTAAGTAGCATATCGGCTGTTTGAAATTTAAAACCTGGGGTTATGAAAATATCGGTTTCAAAGCTACCTGCTTTTACGATGCCGTTATTGCAAGAACTCTCAAGTGTTCTAAGTGTTGTAGTGCCGACTGCGATAATACGTTTCCCTTCTTGCTTTGCTTTATTGATGATTTCAGCAGTGTCAGGAGTAATAGAGCAATATTCGGTATGCATTTTATGTTCATGAATATTTTCGGTTTTTACAGGTAAAAAAGTTCCCGCTCCCACATGTAATGTTAAAAATGTAGCTTGTATGCCTTCTGCCTTAAGCTTATCAAGTATATCCTTTGTAAAATGCAAGCCTGCCGTCGGTGCTGCAACTGAACCTTCTATTTGGCTATAGACAGTTTGATAGCGGTCGTTGTCGTTTTGAGTGTTTGTCATCCCGTGGTTTGACCACGGTATCCAGTCATTATTTAAATATTTTTTGGATCCCGTGGTCGTAGCCACGAGATGACATAATGAGTGTGAACGCCTAATATAAACCGGTAGCGGCATCTCACCGTATTTATTTAAGAACTCGAATACAGAAATATCATTAAGCTCAAATTTTACTTTAATCTCACCCATTGCAAGTTTTTCAGTAATAATTACCTTATGATTATCAAAATAAAATTCATCATTTACACGAAGCTTCTGAGCTGGTTTAGCAAAAGCCGACCAACTATCATCTGATAATTTTTGATTCAAATTTATTGTAATATTTTTCCCCAAATTTAACTTTGCTTTTATTACCTTACTATTATTAAAGACTAATAAGTCCCCTTCTTTTAAGTAATCTATTATGTTGTAGAATTTGGTTTTAATAGGCGGCGTAACAGCAATTAGTAAATCTGAATTATCACGTTCACTAGATGGATATTGTGCGATCAGTTCGCTTGGTAAATCAAAGTCAAAATCGGATAGTTTCATTGTTTAAATATTAGTGGCTAAAAAAGTGATTATAACAGCATATGACAATATTTAATATAATATTTTAGTTTATTGATTGCTTGCTAATAAATAAACTATTTGTTGATAAAATGATTTTTTCTGTACGAAAATACTATCAATTGAATCATTAAGGGAAATACTATGATAACCGATGATATAATTAGAAATAAATTTCATGAAATATTAAGCAGTAAAGATATAGAAGAACAGTAAAATATGGGATTTAATAATATATATAAAATAAAAAGATATGAATTTTTTAGAGAAAGTTTTGTCAAAGAATTCAAAGCTTTGATTGAAGATCCAAATACAAATATTTCTAGTGTGTACAATATGGCATACTGCACTGTAGATAAAATAGCAAGATCTCCTGACACCGCTATAGTTAAAGCAATTTGTCAAGGTGATTATGATTTAGTTGATAGTATGTTAACCACTTTAAATATTGATCCAAATACAGAAGTATATACATTGGAAGGTGAGGCTAAATCTTTTTTATATTTTGCGTGTCATAATAATCAGAAAGGGATAGTAAGGCTTCTACTTGCAAAAGGTGCAAATATAATCCTTGACCACAACAACGGTATGACTGTTTTTCACACTGCCCTAACAGCTCAACATTTTGATATGGCAGCATTTCTAATTGAAAATGGTGCGGATCCTAATTACGTAACAGGTGACAATATGACTTATTTAGAAATATGTACGTTCCTATGCCTAAATATAGCCATGGTAACTAAATTGCTCGCTTTATGGTGCTAATATGGAATTTATCCGTTATGAAAAAACCGCATTTAAAAGTTTAGTAGACCTAATTAGAGATCTTAATGATAGGAAGCAGAGCACAGGTATGGTAAAAGTATTTTTACAATATGGTGCTAATCCGGATATACTCGATCCTGACGGTCAAATGGTCTGTGACAAGAAAGCAATTTATGAACCTCTGAAAGCCCTTTTAATGCTTGAATCCGCATTTCGTAAGAATGATTACAAGAAAATTAAGGCTATTGACAAGAAAGATTTAGCTGCATTTGTTTAATGGAAAACAGCAATATTACCGGTTACAAAAGATGTTTCTGAGAATGAGTATATTAAAAGCCTATTAGAACTATATAAATTTTCAAATCAAATGAGTTTGGATTCGGATGATTCTATAAAACAACCATTAATAGAATTAGGAGAAAAGATAGCTAAATTGATACCGCCTTTAGAGTTTTTATGCATTTTAAAAATTGAAGATATTATTGATAGTAACGCTACAGATAAGATAGAATTACTTGAGAGTGCAATAAAAGCGATGACAGAGTATGTACTACTTCAAGTTGAAGCAACAGGAAAAACAAGTGGCTTATAATGATTTAGTTTAAAGGTTGAGGCTGGTATTATGTCATTCCTGCAAAAGCAGGAATGACATAATACATAGGTAATACCTCCTCACACTATTAACCCTTTAACTTGAGAGTTCCATAATTTTTGATATAGCTTACTATTTTTTAGTAATTCTGCATGGCGACCGTCATCGATTATACTTCCCTTTTCAAAAACTAAAATTCTATCCATATTGAGTAAAGTAGATAATCTGTGGGCAATGACTATCACAGTTTTATTTTGCATTAAATAATCTATTGACTCTTGAATCAGGCTTTCAGTTTCGCTATCCAAGCTACTTGTTGCTTCATCGAGAATTAAAATAGGAGCATTTTTTAAGATGGCTCTTGCTATGATAATTTTTTGACGCTGACCGCCTGATAAGTTATTCCCCCGTTCACCGCACATAGTATCGTAACCGTCCGGTAGATTATCGATAACATCATGAATATGTGCAGCTTTTGCTGCTTCTATAACCTCCTCAAGAGTAGCTTCTTTTTTCCCGTATTTGATATTGTCCAAAATGGTACGATGAAAAAGCACCGGTTCTTGAGGTATAAGGCTAATGGCTTTTCTTAAAGAATCTTGAGTTACGTTTTTAATATTTTGATTATCTATTAAAATCATTCCTTCTTCTATATCATGTAACCTAGTGAGTAAACTAATAAAAGTGGTTTTCCCTGAACCTGAAAATCCAACTAGTCCTACTTTTTGTTTACTCGGTATTAATACCGATTTATTGTAAAATAGATTGTTATTATGATGATAATTAAATGTAACATTTCTAAATTCAATAACCCCTTCTTTGATATCTAATGGAGTAGCGTTTTCAATATCAGTTATAATATGCGGTGCCATTAAAGATAAGCCTTGATTAAATGCCCCGACCTGCTCGAACATATCACCGATTTCTTGCGTTAAATCCCAAATATCGTCTGCTACATTTATACATAATGTCAGCACTAATACGCAATCACCTATGCTTATAGATAATTCGCTACGAAGTTTAGATAAATAATAAATCATTATAGAAATCATTATTGAACAAGAAGTCCCAAGAGCATAACGCAATTTGAACATAAAGAATTGCATAGTCTGCTCATCGGCTACGGCATTTTCTACTCTTGTTTCTAGATGTTGACGTTCAAATTTATGGGCTGTAAACATTCTAACCGCATTAATGTTGCTAATTGCGTCTACGATACTACCGGCAACAAAAGATTGGCTTCTAGCATAATTTAATGAGTATTTATTGATTTTATCTGAGAAAAGAACACTAAGTCCTAAAAAAACCGTAATCCATAAAATAAATATTGTAGCAAAAATGTAATGTACCGAATATAAAGCAATTAATGCAAATACAATAATAGCGAGTTTACGAAGAATTTTTTCACCGAATATTGAAATAATCATCTCAAACGATTTTGCAGTTTCGGTAATACGATTGCTAATATGTCCTGCTAGATTATCCTGAAAGAATTTATGGCTATGATATTGGGTATAATTATAAAGTTCATTTAGTATTTTCCCTTTTATTACGGGCATAGTCTTGATATACAAATAATCATATGAACGATATGCTATATTAATACTCTCCCACCAAAGAGCATAAAATACTGCCCAGTAAATCATGGAAGATAAAAGATTATTAGCGTTCTCATCGCTGAAAGATTCTATTAAATCAATGATTTTCTGAAGTAATATACTATCAATTGCCGGAATTATACCGAGTAAAATACAAATTACAGTCAATAAAGTCATTTTAACTTTATCGAATTTTAAAAAATAAATACCTAAGCTAAATGTTGATTTGGATAAAGTAGGGTATTTTATCACGATAATGTACCTCGATTTTAAAATAATATATTAATTCGTGTTATTTTGGAGCATATTTTAATTTAATTATTTTGCAAAAATATACCTAAAAATATTAAATCTGTGGAAAATAATAAACAAGTCTTGCTTCTTACCTTAAATAATGCTACAAAATTCAGAAAATAACTTCAACATCATTAGAAATGCAAGAAAAAGAATTATCTAATAATTTTTTAGAAGAACAAGAAAAGTCTACGGAAGACGATTCTCCGTTCTTTGATGTAAAATATATTTGTCAAGCAAGTTTATTAATTACGGATTCTATCCGAAAAGGGTATGATGTAACGCAATTGCCCAATGGTGATATTAATGTTACAGAAGTAAGAATAGTAAATGTTCATTATAATTGGAACTCCGAAAAAGGAAAATTTGTTAAAACTAATCAGATAGAATTTAATAATAGCAAAGGTGGATGATTAAATCAAATACTGTATACTCGTTTAATTTGAAAAATTGGCTACGTCGTCCTATAAGTACTGTGGTACTCACGTATTAAGTATACGTTATTACATTGGGAGTATATTGTTATTGTCACAAAGCTTATTATCTTAAAACAACAGCTTAAATATGGAATTTGATCAAGTATTATTATCAAGGATTCAATTTGCTTTTACCATAAGTTTTCATATAATATTCCCTGCTTTTACTATAGGGCTTGCAAGCTTTTTAGCGGTAATTGAAGGGTTATGGTTAAAAACAAAAAAGCCGGTTTATCAAGAAATATACAAATTTTGGGTGAAGATTTTTGCCGTTACTTTCGGTATGGGAGTAGTTTCGGGCGTTGTAATGTCTTATCAATTCGGTACTAACTGGTCGAATTTTTCAGATAAGGTTGGAAATGTCCTCGGTCCGCTTCTCGGTTTTGAAGTATTTACTGCCTTTTTCCTCGAATCTTCTTTTTTAGGTATAATGTTATTCGGTTTTAATAAAGTCAGTAAAAAAGTACATTTTATTTCTACGTTAATAGTTGCCGTTGGTACTGTAATCTCAGCTTTTTGGATACTTGCAGCTAGTAGCTGGATGCATACGCCTGCTGGTTTTGAACTGCGAGGCGAAGGATTCTTTTATCCTTTAAATTGGCTAGAAATTATCTTAAACCCTTCTTTCCCATATCGCTTTTTCCATATGATTACGGCGGCTTATTTAACTACTTCTTTTGTTATTGGTGGTGTAGCTAGCTTTTATTTACTAAATAATCGTTATAAAGAGCATGCTAAAATTATGCTTTTTATGGCGGTGTTAATGGCGTTAATCGTTGCACCTATTCAAATAGTTATTGGTGATCTGCATGGTTTAAATACTCTTAAATATCAGCCGGTCAAGGTCTCGGCTATGGAAGGTATTTGGAATACAGAAAAAGGAGCAGCTTTTAATCTTATCGGCTTTCCTGACGGGGAAGAAGAAAAAACAAAATATGCTGTAGAAATACCTTATGCTAGTAGTTTAATCTTAACGCATAGCTTAGACGGTGAAGTGAAAGGATTAAAAGAATGGACAAAAGAAGAGCGCCCGCCGGTTGCAGTAGTATTTTTTAGCTTTCGTATTATGGTAGGAATCGGTTGCTTAATGGTATTTACAGGTATTGCGGGGTTATATCTTTACTTGAAGAAAAGATTATATACTATGCATTGGTTTCAATATTGGTATATATTAATGTCACCTTCAGGTTTTATTGCAGTACTTGCCGGTTGGTTCGTAACCGAGGTAGGTAGACAACCTTATATAGTATATAATATTTTAAAAACCGTGGATACGGTATCACCGGTACTCGGTAAATATGTATTTATTTCTCTAATTGCTTTTATAGTAGTGTATGTGATCATTTTCGGAGCTGGTATATATTATATAATGCATTTGATAAAGAAAGGTATAGAAGCGATAGATAATAAGGAAATGTACGGAGAGAGTGGTTTGAATAACCCATTATTAGAAAAGTAATAAGCTTATGTTAAATTTTGCACCTTATATAGATTTACCGCTTGTTTGGGGTGGGCTTATAGCTACCGCTATTTGTTTATATGTTTTATTAGACGGTTTTGATTTAGGAGTAGGAATCTTATTTCCGTTTGCACCTACCGATGATTGCCGTCATAAAATGATCAATTCTATTGCTCCTTTTTGGGACGGTAACGAAACTTGGTTAGTACTTGGCGGCGGTGGTTTATTTGCAGCTTTCCCGTTGGCATATTCGCTATTAATGCCGGCTTTATATATTCCTATTATATTGATGTTACTTGGTCTAATATTTCGTGGTGTGGCTTTTGAATTCCGTTTTAAGGCTCATATAGGTCATCGTTATATTTGGGACTACGCTTTTCATTTCGGTTCTATGCTTGCTGTTTTTTGTCAAGGTTTAATGCTTGGTGCGTTTGTCCAAGGAATAGAGATAGAAGGACGAGAATTTGCAGGAGGGAGCTTTGATTTTCTTACTCCCTTTTCCGTTATGACGGGGATAGCATTAATATTCGGTTACGCACTCTTGGGTGCTACTTGGCTTATTCTGAAAACAGAAAAGACAACACAAGATTGGGCTTATAAATCTGCTTTATATATTTTATTTTACGTTGCACTTTTTATGGGGCTTGTAAGCTTATGGGTTCCTTTCTTAAATAACCACATACATCATTGTTGGTTTAGTGTACCTAATATTTACTATTTATCTATTGTACCTATTGTAACTGCTTTAATATTTATCAAGTTAATTAAAGCCATTAAGCAGAAAAAAGAAGTAAAGCCGTTTATTTATACGATCTTGTTATTTTTATTAGGATATTTAGGGCTCGCGATAAGCATATGGCCATATATCGTTCCTTATAAAATTACGCTTGAAACTGCAGCAGCAGCACCGGAGTCACAGTCTTTACTGTTAATAGGGGCTGGGATATTCCTACCTGTCATACTTGGCTACACATTCTATTGTTATTATATATTCCGTGGCAAATCATCTCATCATCCGATATATTAAAAAATTAAAAAAAATAACCTCTTGTCTCAAAGGGTGGCAATGGTTTATTATCCTATGGCTTAGCGGATTATTATCCACATTACTTTTAACTTATGTAGTGAAACTGGTGTTTAGGGTGATAGTAGGAATATAACCTTGACAAAACGTACTGTTTATAGTACGTTATTAATATTAAGTCTTACTAACTATAAGGAAAAAATAATGGAAATATATAATACAAGCGAAGCAAGAAGTAAGCTTTATAAACTTATAGATTATGTTTCTGATGTACACAAACCTGTTTATATTAAAGGTAAAAGAAATAATGTAGTTATAATTTCAGAAGAAGATTATCGTAATATGGAAGAAACTTTATATTTATTATCTATTCCAGATATGCATAAGTCTATAATTGAAGGACGAGCAGAGCCTATAGAAAAGTGTAGCTATAAATTAAATTGGTAATTTTTTATAAATGTATATAATTTGTTATACTACACAAGCACAAAAAGATGCTAAGAAAATAGTGCAAGACGATTTAAAGAATAAAGTAGAAGTTTTATTAAACATAGTTAGTACTGATCCTTGGAAAATTTACCCTCCATATGAAAAGCTCGTTGGTGACTTTAGCGGTTGCTATTCAAGAAGAATTAATATTCAACATAGGTTGGTTTATGAAGTTTATAAACAAGAAAAAGTTGTAAAAATTCTTAGAATGTATACGCATTATGAATGAGTCATTAACTGAAAAAATCTCAGCATTTATTATTACCAAAAATGAATCCGCAAGGGTAGCACGAGCTATAAATAGCGTAAAAAATATTACTGATGAGGTGATAGTAGTCGATAGCGAAAGTACTGATGATACGGTAGCAATAGCTGAAAAATTAGGAGCAAAGGTAGTAATAAAACCGTGGCTTGGTTATGTAGGACAGAAATCTTTTGCCGAAAGCCTTTGCGTAAATGATTGGGTTCTTAATATTGATGCCGATGAGGAGTTGTCTAAAGAGTTACAAGACGAAATAGAGTATATTTTTGCCTCTCATAATCAAGATCATTATTTAGCTTATCAAATAAAGCTGTTAATAATGCATCGTAATGACCAAAAGCCACGAATGTTTGCTCCATTTAATAAATGTACTCGGTTGTATAATAAAAAATTTGCAAGCTTTGCAAATACCGTAAATAGTACTACTCATGATTCGGTAATATTTAATAAAGATGTTGATTTTGCAGGTAAAATTTATCTATTAAATGAAGCTGCTTATCATTATTCTGGTACTTCAATTGAGCAGTTGGTCACTAAAGCAAATTTTTATTCTAGCGAGCAAGCAAAAGATTTAGTTAAGCAAGGAAAAAAGCTTTCAAATTTTCGTTTAACAACTGAAATGATATGGTGTTTTTTTAAAGCGTTTTTTATCAGACGCTATTTTGTATTTGGTTTTGACGGTTTTGTAGATTCAATAATTTTTGCTTTTGCAAGATTTCTAAGGCTTGCGAAGTTAAGAGAGTCATCGCTTAAATCAAAAAACGTTATTGCGAGCGGGTATAAGAAGCGTGGCAATCTCATGAAGTAATATAAAATTCCTGAGATTGCCGCGTCGATGCTATGCATCTCCTCGCAATGACGATTTAGAAAATAAAAGATAAATTATGAAAGAAAATTTTAATGTTAGTAAATTAAAAAACGGTTTGACAATTTTAACATATAACATGCCTTATGTTAACTCGGTAGCAATGAATTTAATTGCTAAAGTTGGAGCACGTTATGAGAATGCAGAAGAGGAAGGCATATCTCACTTTCTTGAGCATATGGCTTTTAAAGGTACAAAAACTAGAACGGCAAAACAGATAGCGGAAGAGTTTGACTCTATAGGCGGACATTTTAATGCCTATACCGGTCATGAGAATACGATATATTATGCACGAGTCTTGTCTGAAAATTGTGATAAAGCACTTAATATACTTGCCGATATAATTCAAAATTCTATTTTTGCTGATGAGGAAATAGCTAAGGAATATCAGGTGATCATGCAGGAAATTGCTCATCATCAGGATAATCCAGATGACCTAGTATATGAGAAATTTTATAATAAAGTTTATAGAGAACAACCGTTGGGTAAGTCAATCTTAGGTACTGCTAAAACCCTTGCAACTTTTACGAAAGAACATTTTTTTAATTTTATAGATAAACATTATAATGCTGAAAATCTCTATTTATCAATTGCCGGTAATATTGATCATGATAAAATAGTAATTATAGCGGAACAGTTATTTTCTTCTTTGAAGCAAGGAGTAAAAAGTAGCTTTATTCCGGCAAAATATATAGGCGGAAACGGCTTTATTAATAAGGAGTTAGAGCAAACTAGTTTAGTGCTAGGGTTTGAAGGTACATCATATATTAATTTAGAAAAGCTTTACCAAACCCATCTACTTTCTATAATGTTCGGTGGCGGTATGTCATCGCGTTTATTTCAAAGTATTCGTGAGAAATTAGGTTTAGCATATGCAGTAGGTAGTTATAATAGTGCTTATTTTGATGGTGGAGTGTTTACAATTTATGCATCCACTGCACATGATAAATTAGAATTATTATATAGAGAGATTAAAAACGAAATAATAAAAATGACTGAACAAGTAAGCACAGAAGAGATTCTTAGAGCTAAAACACAACTGCGTAGTAATTTACAAATGGCTCAAGAGAAAAATACCTATAAGTCAGAAGAAATAGGTAAAAATTATTCTGTTTTCGGTAAATATGTTTCTCCTGAAGAGATTATGGAAATTATCATGAGCATAAAAGTTGATGATATTATTAATACGGCAAATAAAATATTTAGTGGTACTACTACGTCAGCAATTATCGGTCCGAATGATCTTCAGGGATTTTAATGATATGCTTGTGTGGATACCAGAGTCGTCATTGTGAGCGGCCTTAGGCTGTGCGTGGCAATCTCGTCAAATATCCTGAGATTGCTTCGTCAATTACTTTGTAATTTTCCTGGCAATGACGAAAAACCGAACTTTGAGACAAATAAATGAAAAAAAAATTATATGAAGGTTCAAGTAAAATTTTATATTCTGCCGAAGAAGATTTTTTACTTATAATGGCTTTTTCCGATAAGGCTATTTTAGAAACCGGTGAGACTGTTGATATATCAGGTAAAGGAGTACTTAATAATAATATTTCTTCCTTTCTAATGGATAAACTGGAAATGATCGGCATTGAAAATCATTTTATCGAAAAAATAAATATGAGGGAGCAATTAATTCAATATGTCGAGGTTTTCCCGATACAAGTAATAATATCATCAGTAGCGTGCAGTAGATTTGTAAAAGAATTCGGAATGGATGAAGGGTATGTATTTGATAAACCTATCATTGATTTTAAGGTCCGAAGTCGTGAATTTAAATATCCGATAGTTAATGAGTATCAAATATTAAGTTTCGGCTGGTTAACTAGGGATGAAATTAAAGCGGTAAAAGAGCAGGCTTTGCGTATATATGATTTTCTAAGCGGCTTATTTATCGGTGTTGGGATTCGGCTTGTTGAGTGTAAATTAGAATTTGGGCGTGTGTTTAACGGTGAAGAATCTATCATTATGTTAACTGATGAAATTAGTCCGGATAATTGTAGATTATGGCATATTAACAGTAATGAAAAATTGGGATTTGAATTGCTCGAAAAAGAACCAAATAAGGTTTTTGAATCATATCAGCTAATAGCTGATCGTTTAAAAGAAAAATAAATATATTTTTTAAGCGATATATGCTATTTTGGACTGTTTAATGTTTTATTACAAAGTTTGGTTTTTCGTCATTGCGAGGGAAATTACAAAGTAATTGACGAAGCAATCTCAGGATATTTGACGAGATTGCCACGCAGCCTACGGCTGCTCGCAATGACGATTAGGTGTCTACGCAGGAACAACATTTCTGATTTTTAATAATTTTTTATAGTCAAAAAGATGAAAAGACGATTTATTATAATAAGCTTTATAGCTCTAATCCTAGTAGGGTGGGGATATGCTGCCTATAAATTTGAACATCAAAGTAAAGAAAATATTATCTCTATTCTTGATAAATATGAAGAATATATAACTTATGATGCAATAAAAGTTAATAAATATGGATTTAGTGTTACTTTAAATAAAGTAATGTTAAAACCTATAGACTTTTATTTTGATGAAATAGTTATTAGACATATACCGTTTTTGAATATTACAAAAATTGATTCTTACGGAAATAATGTAAAAATTACTACCGCTCAAGATGAAAAAAATATTTTTTACTCACCTGATCATCATACAACAATTTGGTTTAGAAAATCTTTGTTTAATAGAGAACCTGATTATTGGAAATTAAGCTTGAGTGACAATAAATCAACTCTTTATAGTTCTCTAGATGCAGAAAAATTAGCAGAGAGTGATATTAGTAATTCTGTAATTACTAATACTAAGACATCGGATAACCTTAATTTGTTAATTTTGGATGGGAAAAATACTGTTTCTTTTATTTCTGAAAATTACAGAAGAAATTTATATGATAAAATTTTTGAATTTTTGAGAGATAAAATAGCTAATAGCTCTGATACTGCTTTCTTTGAGTATGGTTTGACAAAGTTAGATATATTGAATTTACCTATTTCTTACAATTCCAAATTAAAACTAAAATATAGTGATGAGTTAGTAGCTCTTGGGAAATTATTAATTCAAAATTTTTCTCTAGATCAAAAGCAAGATGAGAATATGCATGCTGTTATTTTTATGCAGATGTTAGGAGAATTAGTAAAAGGTAAGCCATTTTTATTTGCTTGTGATATTGAAAGAAAAGGAAAAGTAGAAAGTAATTTATATAAATTAAATATAGAAAAAGATAAAATTTTTGATTTTGCTTTAAATATTAAATCTACTATAGAACCTTCTGAAACATACCAAAAAATGGCAGCTGAAGCTTTAGGAAGCTACTTTAGTAATGTTTTAAACAAAAGAGCTGAGTTAGATAAAATTTTTAAACTAACTAGCCCTATTACTCAAGAAGATGGGGAAAGAGTAATGGGTGTTTTTGCAAAAATAAATAATTCCGAATTTAATTTAAAAGGTAAGTTTGATCCTGAAGCAAAAAAATTATCCGGTAAAACTAATCTTGTAATGGATGATTTTAATTTTGCTATTGATATTGATATGCCTACTATAGATAATCCTCTGAATCTAGAAAGCGTAATAAAATTATCGGATCCGAGTGCGATTATAAATAATTTTGTGCATTATACTAATAATGCTATTGTGCCGGTGCTTAATAAAATAGAAGATTCTAAGGAATTTGCTTTAAATCTAGGAAAACAATCTTCAGTAATAAAGCAATACGGCTTTAGGGCAATAGAAGTTTTTAGTAAAAATTCTGAATTAAAAGACGCTGAATCTTTAGTAGTTGATGTAAAAAGTAAAGATGCCGGACTAACCTTTAACGATAAAGCTATTGATCAGATCCTTAGTGATGCAAGAGTATTAGAATTTATGAATGCCATGGCTATGATAGATCAAGAAAAAAAGTAGTCTAAGTGTCATTCCTGCTTTTGCAGGAATGACATAAGAGCTACGAGATAAGGTCTACAAGTAAAAAATTTGAAGAAAAAATAAGTTATAAAAGAATGATTAATATTTCCTTTCCCGATGGTAGTATAAAACAATTTGCAAAAAACATTACCGCCTATGAAGTAGCAAATGCAATTTCAATGTCACTTGCTAAAGCAGCAATGGTTGCTGAAATAAACGGTGAGTTTCAAGACTTAAGTATCGTAATTGAAAATGATTGCAAGCTTCGTATTTTAACTGCGAAAGATCCTGAATGTCTCGAGATAATAAGGCACGATGCGGCACATTTAACAGCAGAAGCAGTAAAGGAACTATTCCCTGAAACTCAGGTAACGATTGGTCCTGCAATTGAAAACGGTTATTATTATGATTTTGCCCGTGATAAACCTTTTACCACTGATGATTTAGCCGTTATAGAAGCTAAAATGCAAGAACTTTCACAAAAGAACGAGAAAGTAACAAGAGAGCTATGGGATAGGGATAAAGCCGTAGAGTTTTTTAAATCGATAGGAGAGCATTATAAAGCCGAAATTATTGCTTCAATTCCGGCAGGTGAGCCAATTACTTTATACAGGCAAGGTAATTTTATTGATCTATGCCGAGGTCCGCATGCTCCTTCTACAGGGGTTGTTAAGCATTTTAAGTTGATGAAAGTTGCAGGAGCGTATTGGCGAGGTGATAGTCGTAATGAGATGTTGCAGCGTATATACGGTACTGCTTGGGCCACGAAGGAGCAGCTAGATAGTTACCTCTTGATGCTTGAAGAAGCCGAAAAGCGTGATCATAGAAAGCTTGGGCGTGAGCTTGATTTATTCCACTTCCAAGAAGAAGCTCAAGGAATGGTATTTTGGCATGATAAAGGCTGGAGTATATATAATACCATTGAGCAGTATATTAGGAAAAAGATTCGTAAAAACGGTTATACCGAAGTTAAGACTCCTGTTTTGGTCGATAAAAGCCTTTGGGAGGCTTCAGGACATTGGGAAAAGTTTCGTGATGATATGTTTGTGTTAGAAACAGACGATAAGACATTAGCTTTGAAGCCGATGAACTGCCCTTGCCACGTGCAGATTTTCAAACAAGGTATCAAGAGTTATCGTGATTTACCTCTTCGTATGTCGGAGTTTGGTTTGTGCCATCGTAATGAGGCGTCCGGTGCGTTGCACGGTTTAATGAGGGTGCAGAGTTTAGTGCAAGACGATGCACATATATTTTGTGCTGAGGAACAAATTACCGATGAAACGGTTAGTTTTTGTAAATTACTGACTGAAGTTTATAAGGATTTCGGCTTTACTGATATAAAGGTAAAATTCTCTGATCGTCCTGAAATCAGAGCAGGGAGCGATGAAGTTTGGGATAAGGCTGAGAATGCTTTAAAAGAAGCAGTAGAACAAGCAGGGTTTACTTATACACTAAACCCAGGCGAGGGGGCATTTTATGGTCCGAAGCTTGAGTTTGTATTAACCGATGCGATAGGGCGGCAATGGCAATGCGGTACGCTTCAGATGGATTTTGTTTTGCCGGAGCGGTTAGATGCTAGCTATGTTGCAGCAAGTGGAGAGAAAAAAAGACCCGTAATGCTACATAGAGCGATCCTTGGCTCACTTGAGCGTTTTATTGGTATATTGATCGAAGAATATGCAGGTAGGTTCCCGCTTTGGCTTGCACCAGTGCAGGTTGCTATTGCAACTATTACCAGCGATTTGAACGATTACGCTTTGGAAGTGCAGAAAGCTTTAATTGATAACGGGGTAAGAACGGATTTTAATATCTCACCTGATAAAATTAACTATAAGATTCGTGAGTTTTCTAATCAAAAAATACCAATGATTGCAGTAATCGGTAAACAAGAGCAAGAAAATAAACAAGTAGCGATTAGAAGGCTTGGAACTACTGACCAAGAAGTATTATCGGTTGAGCAGTTAATAGCTGTGGTTAAAGAAGAGAATGAGAAATATTTGTAGATTTTAAATCTAAAGGATGATATAAGATAATAATACGTATCATAGGGATATGATATCCTAATTAGGAAAAATCCTAAGGAGATTATGTGAGAACTATTATTAATATAGCTGATTCGCAAATTAAAATTCTAGATAAACTATTCAAGAAAAAAATATCAAGAGATAAAATTATTGGGCAAGCTTTAACTAGTTACATTGCTAGTAATGATCACAATAATAAGGCATTTGAAAACGCTTTTGGACTCTGGAAAGATAAAAATCTAGATAGTTTAGAATATTAGGCTAAATTACGTAATGAGTGGAACGAATGAAAGCTACCTTTGATATTAATAGATTATCTACAATAATGTCATTCGGTTGATCGCATATGGGTGACAACTTAAGGATCGATGTCATTTCCGTGAAGGCGGGAATCCAGGGTAAAGCGAGATAAATCGAGCTTTCCAAAAAAATCTTTTAGACCAAGATTTTTTTATAAATTTTACTTTTCAAATAAAGCTTTAAGGTACTGGATTCCCGCCTTCGCGGGAATGACATAAGAGTCATACAACAAGGGCAGGCAGGTATGATATAAAACGGGCTATGTAATAAGGCTGCTTTTATCTAAGAATAACATACATTTCTCAATTTATGAAAATCAAAATTTATCCTGTTTCTTTTTTATGGTCTGTTATAAAGCCGTATAAATATTGGTATTTTGTTATGATGCTTGGGCCTATTGCAAGCGGCTTTCATCCTATTATATATAATTATGCCGTAAAGCTTTTGCTTGATTTATTTACCCAAAATGAAAAGATTATATTTGCTCAAAGTTATAAACCGATAATATGGTTTGTAGCAGCACAAGCTATACTTGATGGTGCTTGGCGTGCTCATAACTTTGCATAACTTAAAGCAATGCCTCATATCTTTTAAGGCATGATGAATAAAATATGTAATCACTGTTTTAATTTGCCGTATACTTATTTTCAAAATAACCTTTTCGGTTCTATCGTCGGAAGAGTACGGGGCATAGGTGATAATTATTATAAAATGCACCAAGCAATCGAGTATCAATTAAGCAAATCGTTATTAATTACCTTGCTTTCCAGTATTGCACTGGGTCTTACTAATATTAAAGTATTTGTTGTCATTAGTACCTTTATGGCTATTGACTTACCGCTTGCTTTACAGTTTTTTACTAAACTTGCTAAAATGGAACAAGATAAGCAAGATTCTTGGTATAGTAGCTGATTGTATTACAAACATCTTTACTATTTTTTCGTTTGCAGCAAAGCAGCGAGAATTAGATAAAGTAAATGATTATTACCATAATGTACATAATCCTCTAACAATAAAATATTACAAATATGATTTAATTATTTGTATAATATTTAGTTTAGTATATTGGTTATATTTAACAGGTGTATTTGTGTATGTAATTCATTTACGTAATCTTGGTGAAATTAGTATCGGCGATATTGCTTTTATTATGTCTCTTACTTTTTTAGTTACTGAAAATTCGTGGCATGCCACTATGGAACTTAAAGACTTTTTAGAAGATATAGCAGCGTTTCGCTCCGCCTTTACAATCATGCAAATCCCACAAGATACTATAGATAAAGAAAATGCTGCTGAATTAAAAATCTTCAAAGGAGAGATTATATTTAGGGATATATCGTTTGCTTATAAAGAGGTGAATAGTGTATTCCAGTCTCTTAATTTGCATATTAAAGCCGTTGAGAAAGTGGGTATTGTCGGGCATTCATGTAGTGGTAAATCCACTTTAATTGCATTATTATTGAAAAATTTTAAAGTCGGAATTGGCGATATTATAATCGATAACCAAAGCCTTTACGATACTTCCTCTAACAGCCTGTGGGAGCAGATATCATTAATTCCTCAAGATATTATGCTTTTTCATCGCTCAGTAGGTAAGAATATCGGATATGCAAAAGAGAATGCTTTGCCTTGGGAAATAGAAAATGCCGCCAAAGCTGCAAATATCCATGAATTTATCGAAAGTTTACCGGAAAAATATAACAACCATTGTCGGTGAGAGAGGAGTAAAGCTAAGTGACGCAACGTATAGCAATTGTCCGTGCTATTCTTAAAAACGCTCCGATTTTGGCTTTAGGTGAAGCAATTTCAAGCCTTGATAGCCATACAGAGCAAGAAGTACAAAAATCTATTAATACCATGCTTGATATTGAGAATGTAACGATAATTGCTATATATAGCCCACAGATTATCTACTATCAAGCATATGATGGATAGAATTATTGTTATGAATAAAGGAAGATCGGAGAAGACGGCACTTTTAAGGAACTCTGGGAGCATCAAGTTAACAGATTTGTTTAAACCGGCGTTATTAAGAATATGTAAGGTATCTCTAGGCAATAAAAAGCTAACTATGAAGTTCATAACCTAATAAAAGGCATTTATTACATTTATAATCAAATATTTCATGAAATGTTGTTTTGAATTGCCAATCTTTTTTACAAGATGGAAAATTTAAATAATTAGAACGTGCATAGGAGTTCCCTGATACCGGTTCTGCTATAGGATAAAAAACTTTCTTTTTTAAACATTTTTGTATTCGTTTACTAATTTTTCTTCCTTTTATAGAAATATCACTATCTAATTCTGCTAATTGTTTTTCTATTAAAGGTTCTAATGTTTATAGCTTGAAAGCCATAAGCTGTAAGCCGCCGCATAATCATTTTGCCAAGAAGTAATTGTTCCTCCGAGATATCGGTCTTTATCATTTATTTATTATATATAAAGGTAGATATCTCTCCTCATCTGTACGTAATACAAGCTGCTCTTCATAAGCTTTTGACCATGAAATAGGATATAAATAGAAAATTTTGCATTTTCAATATTTTTTTCGATATCAATAGGTGTTTCACTAACATAGTCTGCTGTTATTTTATAACTAATTATTACGCCAAATTGCTCTAATTCATCTTTATCTTTCAATGCATAATAGCTTAAATGCAAAGCATCTTTATTAGGAATTACTGCATAAAAAACCAATTTATTTTTTGTAGGACTAAAAAATTCTCCATTATTTAATATATTACCGTTTTGGTATAAAGAACCGATAAAACTACAAAGTAAATGCCACGCTTTTCCGTAATCCTTTAATAAGAATTGCTTACTTTTATTAAACGATATAGTAACAAGATATATATTAGACATAGTTTAAATAAAATTACCTATTTAGCTAAGAATGCTGCCTTTTGTAATCTAACTTAATTGGAGTTTATTCCTAAAAAAGCTTACTATTTAGGAATAAACTCCTAAATAGTTATATTAGTAATATAAGTAAAGGATAAAAAACATAATTGATTTTAAACATGCTTTAAAGAAAAATATAAAATACTACTTTTCAAAGAAAAGAGTTATACCCCTAAGGCTTTTTTTTCTTTAGATTGTTCTTGTTCAACTGCTTGAGTATGAGACTTAACTTGAGGGATTGCAAGATCGACTACATGTTCATATCTAACGCCATTTTCAAATAAAACTTGACCGCATTTATTCACTTGAATAACATCTTCTTTAGAGAATTTATTTAAAATAACTTCCGTGATGTTATAAAGGAATTTCCAAGATAGTTCTATTCTTTCTTGTAATGTCAGCTTTTTATTTTCTGGTTTTTGACTATTAAGGGCAACATTTGGCGAATCATCAATATTACCTCCTTCAGCAGGTAATATATTTTTTTTACGTGCTGCTATTTTCTTATACATTAAAAATATTAATAATAATGCTAAGCAACCTATGGCAATTAAAATATGAGTATTAGAATTAGACATTATTTTGCTCTTCCTTGTTGTTGAGTTAAGTTGTGTGTTTTAGAAAGTATAGTAACCACTGCTTTACCTATATTAACTAAGTTAGCTATATCAGGAGTTAGCTTTGCAATTGCTAAGATCGGAGGTGGTAATAAGTTAGTTTTTATTGTTAGACTTATAACACTTCCGAGTTCTTTACTTCCTGGTATTACTCCTACTATTTTTTTATGTCGCTTGCAATTTCCGTAGCTTTTTCTGCTGCTTTACATAAATAAGGATTCTCTATCTTTTCGCTACAAGAAGCTTCCGGATTTAATACTTTTAATAATTCTGTTTTAGCTTCATTTAGATTACCAGAAATAGAATTCTTTACAGAGTTTAATTTGTCAATATTTATATCTTGTGGAATTGCACTTTCAATATTACTTTTTAGTTCTGTTATTTTTTCTTCTACTTCATCTTTGCTTTTTGGTATAGCTTTAGCAGCTTTTACAACATTCTCTAGTGAAGTTTGGTTATTAGGGTTTTTATTTGCTATTTCAATAATTTTTCAAGGCGGTTCTTTTGATATTTCTGAAATTGTGGCAACTTTTTTAGCTTTTTCATAGATGTTTTCAAGCTTCTCATGAGATTTAGCCTCTTCCCTTACCTTATTTCTTTTATATCATTATGCAATTTTGTTATTTTTGGCAATAATTTTTCAGAGTCAATAAGATTATTTACTTTTTCAAGTATTCCGCTTGTTTGTATAAATATTCCAAGAATCGGTATTTGAGTCGATATAACCCCGACTAATATATTGTCTAATGATTCTATAATTTTTTTAGAAGCTCCAGGACAGAGTTTATCTAATTCTTGCTGAAATTTTAAAATTTGTTCTAAAACCTTTTAATTTTATTAAAAGTCTTTTTAGTTCTTCTTGTTGTTCTTTATTTAACCCGCTGAAACTAGAAAAATCAATTATAGACATAAAATTTATTATTTTGTTATCAAATATTAATTAATCTTAAAGCTTTATAACCGTAAAATAAAATGTAAAATAGTTATCATTGCCCTTGAGATTAATTTTTGTTATATTACGTGCTAACATTGCTACAATAGATTTATATTGTTTTATTAGGATATAGGTATATTCTTGAAAGATTAAACTAATCTAACTAACATATTATCAATTATTCAAGAAATTTATGCGTAAATTAACTACATTTATTGTTACATTATTACTAACTAGTTCGGTTGCAGCAGTTGATTTGCAGGAAGCTTTAACTCAAGGATATAAGAATAATGAGGAGCTGAAAGCTGCTAGAATTAAGTTTTTAGACTCGATTGAGCAGTTTCCGCGAGCTTTTTCGGGGTTTATGCCTAGTGCCGGATTACAGATTAATAGACAAAATAATAAGACTAAATATAATAAAAAATATGCTGATAGGCTTGGTATTACTCCAAGGGAAACAGATAGTGATCAAGGTGCATTAACAATTCAACAGTCTCTATTTAATGGTGGTTCTAGCGTTGCGGCTCTTAAAGCTGCTCAAGCAGGATTTAGAGCCGCACGTGGTGCATATTATGCCGGTGAACAAAAAATATTATTAAATTTAATAACTGCGTATCTTGATTGTTTTGAGAGCAAAGCGAAATATGATATTTTCGAAAGTAGAGTTCGCACTAACATACAACAAGTTAACACCGTTGAGGAAAAATTAAGACTTGGAGAAGCAACGGAAGTAGATATAGCAACCGCAAGAGCGGGGCTTGCAGCAGCAGAAACGAATAAACTAACTGCTTATGCCGATTTTCAAGGAAAAAAAGCAAATTTTATTAGAGTATTTGGAATAGAGCCGACTAATATAACTATGCCTGAGTTACCTAAAATGTTACCTGCTTCATTAGATGAGTTAACCAGAAGAGCTGCTAAGCTTAATCCTGATATTGATTCAGCAAGGCATAATGTAACTTCGGCTAAAGCTTTAGAAATGGCAGAAAAAGGGAAATTATTACCGCAAGTAAGTGTGCAACTGCAATCCGGTAGAACACACTACAATCCACAAGATGATATAAATGCTATAAATAATAGAAGCTATACTACTACTCTTTCGATAAATATCCCTATTTATCCTGAGGGAGGAGCTCAATATTCAAGAATCAGATCAGCTAAAAATCAAACAAGAAATAGTGCAGTTCAGCTTGATAGTGCGATAAAGCAGACCCAAGCAGGGGTTGTAAGCGTGTGGGAGGGATTTGAAGCAGCAAAATCTCGTATTGTTGCCGCTAATCAAGGAGTGGATGCTGCTCAAATATCATATGACGGTACTGTGCAAGAGGAAATAGTCGGATCTAAAACAATATTAGATGTTTTAACTGCCGAAGAAAAATTATACGAAGCAAAAATAACTCGTGTGGATGCGTATAAATCTTCAGTACTTGCGGCATATCAAATGAAATTGTTAACCGGCGAGCTAACGGCTCAAAGTTTAAAACTTAAAGTAAAATATTTTAGTCCTGAAGAAGAGTTTAAGACTATTAAAAAGAAAATGTTTATAGGTTTTTAACGTGAGTAAGGAGAATAAAAAGAACCAAGACATGTCGATAGAAGACATATTAAAATCGATTAAAGGAGTAATAAACGAGCGTAAAAATCCTATTCATGAAAATGATAGCGAAGATGAAGATGTATTAGAGCTAACGGAAATAGTAAATCAAGATGAAGAAGAAAAGTTAATATCAACTAAATCTGCTGAAGAGGTAGGTGATATTTTTAAAAATTTTACCGATACTATTAAAGATAAAAAGCTGGATAATAATATCTCATCTAAAAATGCACTTGAAGAATTAGTCATTGAGATGTTAAAACCAGAACTTAAAGCTTGGCTTGATAAAAATCTACCTGTACTTGTTAAAGAGTTAGTAGAGATTGAGATAAAGAAATTGGTGCAGAATAGTAAGAGGTAGGGGAGTGAATGTCATTGCTAGCTAAAAGCGTGGGGGAGGTGTATGGCTCGTTTATGTCATTCCCGCGGAAGCGGGAATCCAGCAATTAAAAGGTATATACACAGTAAGTTTTTAATATTAAAAGCTCGATTTATCTCGTTTTACCGTGGATTCCTGCTTTCACAGGAATGACATCGAACAACCTTATGCTATCAAATAAATTATTTAATAAGGAATTATATGTTAAATAAATTATATAAGATATTATTTTTTATAAATTTGTTATTAGTGACAGTTCAAAGTTATGCTTCACCTCCGCCCTTACCGCCATCATTACCAGTTGTCGAAGTAGATACTAAAGATAAGGATGTTCGCTCTAGTGCCGATATTTCTTTTTTTGATAAATTTAAGCAATTTTTTAGTAAACCAAAAAAGAAAGATATACCTCCTAAACAAGCAAATGAACAAACTAAAGCAGCCCATCAAGAAGAACCAAAGCTAGCTTCCCAAGAGCCTAATGACAATGAACAAGCTGAGCCGTTTATAGATGTCGGTAATACAGCATTGCCTAGTGCTACAAGTGATAACGTTCATACAAATCCCAGTCATGAAATTAGTGTAAATTTAGCTTCTCATAACATTCAGGAATCTAATGAAGACGAGGTATCTGAGCATTTTATAGATATTGGTAGTGCAACGTTACCTAGTGTTACAAGTAATGAAATGCATGAAGAACAAGTTGCTGCTAATGAGCATAATGATACAAATTTAGCTTCTAATATTATAACTCCTAATGTACCGAGACCGATAGTATCTATGCCTCCGGCTCAAGCAGGAAGTTATGTAGTGCCTCCGCAGCGACCGGTGCAAATATATAAACCAACCAATTTGCCGTCTGTGCATAAGCCTATTCCGCTTAATCCTCCTCCTGATGCTAATAAAGAGGAAGAAAGCGTAGCACCTATAGCACCGCCCTCTATACCTAATATGCCTGCTGTTTCTCCACCTGTGGTTAGTCCGCCGGTAACCCAAGATACTACATCAAGTACTATGCCGACAACAGTACCTCCTGCAGGAACTCCGGCAATACCTAGTAATGTACCTGCACCTCCGGTAATGCCTACAAATCAACCTTTTACACAACCTATAACACCGACTAGCCTAAATACACCCGTTACTACTCCGTCTAAAGTAGTTCCTACAACCGATTCTTCGGCGGAAATCAATAACTCGCAAGAGACATTTGTGGCTGTTTCAGATGTCCCAAAAAAACAAGATTGGAATACGCCGCTTATACCCGTTGTTGTAGTGAAGCCGAATCAACTTCAGCCTTTAGAGAAGCAAATTAATAATAATCAACCTACAAATAATCAAGAGAAATCACCTCCGGTAAGCTCTCCAAATGTCACGATTCAAAAACAAGATAATAACATAAATAATGAAACATCGGAGTTGGTAACAAAATTTGTTAAAGATGAAACACAAATGTTACTTTTACCTGATGATGATATAGTTCTTGGTAAACTAACAGAGCAGGCGACTTTAGAGCAGATGGATATGTATGCATATATAGAGCTGTTCCAAAAGAAAGAAGAATGGATAGCAAGTGCCGAAAGAAGAAAAGTTGTAGAGAGTTTTATTAAATATGATAATGATATAAATAAAAAGAAAGATATTTATGCCAATCTATCTTATTGTAGTGCAGTAGAGAATGCTTTTAGAGCAGTGGATAGAAACAATCTTTTTGGGTTGCGTGCGTTACTTGACGCTTATCCTATATTGCAAGAAAAAGGTAGAAGCGGTGAGACATTACTAACTGCTGCTATTTATAACGATAATTACTATTTAGTAAAATTTTTGGTCATACGAGGTATTAAAATTTCTACTCTAAATGATGAGTGCCAATATCCATTAGATATTGCATTAGCTCAAGGAAACGCTAACATAGCTTGTATGTTAATCAAAGCTAAGGGATATAATTGATAAGATTATTTTTATCGTCATTGCGAGCGACTGTAAGGAGCGTGGCAATCTCATGAAATAGTATAAAATCCTGAGATTGCTTCGTCAAAACTTATAGTTTTGTCTTGCAATAACGTAGAATTTTCAAACAATTTCTTTAAAGCTTAATTGCTTTTCTATGTTAAATAGTTTAATTTAGGAGAGAAAATAATTAATTAAATCTCTAATATATGAGCGATTTATTCAGCTTTAACAAAGAAAAGAAAAATAAGCTAGTCGATAATAACTATAGTGCAAAAGATATTGAAGTATTAGAGGGGCTTGAGCCTGTTCGTAAAAGACCGGGGATGTATATCGGGGGTACTGATTCAAATGCTATGCATCATTTAGTATCTGAGGTGCTGGATAATGCTATGGATGAAGCAGTCGCCGGCTTTGCAAGTATCATCACGATAAAAATGCATCATGATCATAGTATTACTATATTTGATAACGGTCGTGGTATCCCTATTGATCATCATCCTAAATTTCCTGACAAATCAGCTTTAGAAGTAATTTTAACTACTCTTCATTCAGGAGGTAAATTCTCAAATAATGTTTATCATACTGCAGGTGGATTGCATGGTGTTGGAATATCGGTAGTAAATGCTTTATCTAAACATTTAGAAATAAAGGTTTATAAACAAGGTAAATTATATAGCCAAAGTTATTCTAAAGGAGAAAAATTAACTGATTTAATATGTGAAAAAGCATCTAAAAGGCTAAGAGGTACATCAATAAATTTCACTCCCGATCCGGAAATTTTTAGTGAAAAATTACATTTTAATCCTAAAAAGATTTATGAGCTTGCAAGGTCAAAAGCTTATTTATATCGCGGTGTTACTATAGAATGGGTATGCGAAGTAGAAGTACCGTCAGATATACCTAAAAAGGCATTAATAAGTTTCCCGAACGGTTTAAAAGATTATTTAAATTCAAAAATAACTTTAGATAATTTAGTTATTCCGGGAATTTTTGCAGGTAATATAGAGTCTACGCCGGACAGGATAAAACTTGAATGGGCGATTTGTTGGCAAAATAACGATAGCTCGGCATTTATTCAATCATATTGTAATACTGTTCCGACTCCTCAAGGAGGAACACATGAGCAAGGACTTAAGTCGGCTATTTTACGTGGGCTTAAAGCATATGGTGAAATGATAGGGAATAAAAAAGCTGCTAATCTAACTATTGAGGATATTTTAGAAACCGCAAGTGTCCTACTTTCTATTTTTATAGCTGAGCCATCTTTTCAAGGACAAACTAAGGAAAAATTAGTATCAAACGGTGTAAGTAAACCGGTCGAGAATATAATAAAAGATCATTTTGACCATTTTCTTAGTAGCGATAAAGCTTTAGCTACTAATTTACTTGAGCATGTAATTAGCATTGCTGAGTTTAGAATCAGTAAGAAAAACGAAAAAAATATTTCCCGTAAAAATGCCACTCAAAAATTACGTTTACCGGGTAAACTTGCTGATTGCACACGCACTTCACCTGAAGGGACGGAATTATTTATTGTAGAAGGTGATTCAGCAGGAGGCTCTGCAAAACAAGCACGTAATAGAGAAACGCAAGCAGTATTACCGCTATGGGGTAAAGTTCTAAATGTTGCGAGTTCTACGCTTGAGAAAATTGTTAATAATCAAGCAATACAAGATTTAGAAATAGCTCTTGCCTGCGGTAGTTTAAAGAATTATAAAAAAGAAAATCTGCGTTACGAAAAAATAATTATTATGACTGATGCAGATGTTGACGGTGCTCATATAGCTTCGCTATTAATGACTTTCTTTTTTTTACGAATGCCGAAATTGGTAGAAGAGGGGCATTTATATCTAGCTAAGCCTCCGCTTTATCGTTTAACGCAGTCTAATAAAACTTATTATGCAGGCGATGAAGAGGAAAAAGCTAAGTTAACGGATAAATTATTAAAAGCTAGTAAAGCTAAAATTGAAGTAGGTAGGTTTAAAGGTCTCGGTGAAATGATGCCTGCACAATTAAAGGAAACTACTATGCATCCGGAGAAAAGATCGCTTTTAAAGGTAACTTTAGAAGATTTTCAAAATGTCGATAAAATAGTAGATGATTTAATGGGTAAAAAGCCGGAAAAAAGATTTCAATTTATTTATGAACAGGCTTTAGTTAAAATGGATAAAATTATTAGTGAGCTGGATATTTAATCGTTATTGCGAGGAGCCGTAGGCGACGCGGCAATCTCGTCAAATATCCTAAGATTGCTTCGTCAAATTACTTCGCAATTTCCCTCGCAATGATGCTTTGCTTAAAAAACACACATATTTGGAGTATTATGTTATTACGTTTAATTATAACACTATTTTTTATTATAAATTCTATTTGTGCATTTGCAGAAGGAGAAAAAGAAACTGAAAATAAAATATCAAATCAGGAAGCTTATAAGCAATTTCAAGACGTATTTGAACGTATCGAAAAGGATTATGTACAGGTACCCGATAGGCAAAAAATGATAGATGAAGCAATTAACGGTATGTTAAACTCACTTGATCCTCATTCAAGCTATTATACCGATGAGGATTTAGAAGATATTTTTACTTTTACAAAAGGTGAATTCGGTGGAATCGGTGTTGAAATAATGTATGATAGCGGAGCAATTAAGATAATATCGCCTATCGACGATTTGTCGGCTTTCAAAGCAGGGCTTAAAGGCGGGGATTATATAGTAGGTGTGAATGACCAGTTAGTCTCTACACTTGGTCCTAATAAAGCTATAAAAGAGATGCGTGGTACGCCTGGTACTAAGGTTAAATTGTTGATAATTAAGGAAGAAGAGGCAAAACCGCAAGAGCTAGAGCTTACTCGCGAAATAGTAAAAATCAAGCCGATAAAAGCACATTTAGAAAAAAATAATATTGCATATATACGTATAACTACTTTTAATGAGTCAACAATTTCTGAGCTGAAGGCAGCAGTAAAGAAGTTAAAAACTGAGAGTAAAGATGACCTTAAAGGTATAATTCTAGATTTACGTAATAATGCCGGAGGTATACTCGATCAAGCTATTGCCGTTAGTGATTATTTTATTGATTCCGGTGTAATTGTAACAACAAAAGGTAGAACTACATCAAGTAATAGCGAAACTAAAGCAAATGAGTTTTCGTTAAAAGCTCCCAAAGTACCTATGATAGTTTTAATAAACGGTAATTCTGCCTCTGCCTCGGAAATAGTTGCCGGAGCTTTGCAAGATCATAAAAGAGCAATAATACTTGGCACTAAGTCTTTCGGTAAAGGATCGGTTCAGGCTTTAACGCAAATCAATTCTAGGGCTGCCGTAAAACTGACTATATCTAAATATTACACCCCAAGCGGTCGTTCTATTCAAGCAGAAGGAATAGAACCTGATATTTTAATTGAGCCGGCGAAAGTTGAGTATCCAGAAGTGAAAAAAATAGATAAGCGTTTTTCTGAGAGTTCTTTAAAAAATTATTTGAAGAATGATAATGAAAAAAACAAAGATAGCAAAAAAGAAACAAAAGCCAAAAATAATAAACAAGAAGAGAATGAATTATCGGAATTATACAAAAAAGATTATCAATTTGCTCGTGCTTATGATGTAATTACAGGGTTGATTATTAATAAGAAGCTGGAAACAAAAGAGAAAGTTAAACAAGAAGATAAGTAGAGAGGATAATATCATTCTCGGTTTTGCTGCATGGATAGATTCTTCGTCATAAGCTACGGAAAAACTGTAAGTTTTGTGCGTACGCAATCTCAGGAACCCTGGTTTATGAGATTGCCACGCTCCTTTTAGTCACTCACAATGACGATTTGGTATGCAAGCAAGCCTTCCGCAGGGATGACATCAGTTGAGCTAAAAATAACTACTAGGTCTTATAATGAACCATAATAAGTATATAGTAAGATTGTCATTCATTATATTGTTTCTTAATATTGTAGTAAATATGATGTTTTATCGTTATTTTATGATAAAAGAAATGATAGTAAAACAAGTGGCTTTGGAACATACTAAAATTGTAGAACTTTACACTGATAATATTTGGAATACTCATCAGAACGTAATCAGTAAATTACATAAATTCGATTATTTAAAACTATTACAAGATCAAGATTTTATTAATTTTGCAAAGATTACTGCTCAATGGTTCACCAGTCTTAATATTAATATTTCTCTCTACGATTTCAAAGGTAATAAATTCATCACTAGTAATATGTTACATATGTATAGTGTAGACAATTATAAAGATGATAGTTTGGTTGAGATAGTTACCGCAAAAATCGATAAATTTTTTTTTAAATCCTTTACTTCAAAAGCTCCGCTTCAAGATGCTTTTGAAGGTATTACAAGTCATATATTATTACCAAGGGTAGTAATAGAAAATGAAAGTGATTTAACAGTGGAAGAGGCTTCTTTTGTTACTAGCTATATTCCTGTTATAGATAATAATTTAGGTCTCCCTGTAGATGCAGTATTTGAGATTAACACTAATATTACCAGCCAGTGGCAAAATATAACCTCTCTTGAGCAAAAGGTTTTTATAACTTTTATCATTATTTTTATAATATTCTGCACTATAATTATTAGTAATACTAACTATGCTAGACAAATTATTGAGGAGCAGCTTGAAACAAATAGAAATTTAAAAGCTCAAATAGTAAAAGCAGAAAAAACCAGCTCTTCAAATACAAAGTTTTTGGCTAATATTAGTCATGAATTGCGTACACCGCTTAATGCTATAATAGGCTTTTCGGAAATTCTTATGTCGGAAAGAGATGCAGAAAAAAGTAAAAATTATATTAAAGATATAAATGATGCCGGTAAGCATTTGCTTAGTATGATTAATGATATTTTAGATCTTTCTAAAGCTTCTGCCGATAAATTAAAAGTGGATAGTATAGATCTTGATTTAAATAAATTAATTAGTTCTTCGCTGATACTTGTTAAGTCTCGTGCCGATCAAGCCGAAGTGGCTTTAATTAGTAGATTACCAAAAGAGCATGTGGTTATAAAGGCTGATCCAAAAAGGCTAAGACAAGTATTCTTAAATCTTTTATCAAATGCCGTGAAATTTACAAATTCCGGAGGAAGTGTTACTATTGCACTTGAAAAAGATGAGTTAGCAAAATTAGTATATATAAAAGTTATAGATACCGGTATCGGTATTGAGGAAAAAGATATCCCAAAAACTTTATCGGTGTTCGGTCAAATTGATAGTGAGCTTAGTAGAAAATATGAAGGTACCGGTCTTGGGTTGCCGCTTACTAAAAAGCTGGTTGAACTTATGAACGGTAAATTTGATTTGCAAAGTAAGATAAATGAAGGTACCACCATAACAATAACTTTTACATATGACGGTAGTATTGAAATATAAAAAATTGTGTGGAATATTAAAAAATTTTCGGTATTATAAAAAATTATAAATTTTTAAAAAATATATGAAACTAATTGTCTTATTATTTACTTTTTTATTTTCTATGTTTTCTTTCGGAGAAAGCGAAACTATTAAAGGAAAGCCTTTAAAATATGCAGCAAATAATGATTTTGAAAATAGACTAGATGAACAGGAACAAGAAATCAGAAGGCTAATCGGTAAAGTTGAGGTTTTACAGCATAAAATTGATATGCTAACGCAGAACTCAAATATTTCAAATCAAGAAGAAAGTACTGAAGTTTTAGAAGCTGGTGATTCAAAAAAACAAGATGTTTTTGATATAGCTTTGCTTAAAGATATGCCGGATAATGCTCCTAAAAAACCTATTGCGGTTAATAAGGATATAGCTCCTGATAAGCAAGCTTACGATTTGACTCTTGCTGCTTATAAAGATAATAAACTTACTGAAGCAAAAGATAAGTTTAAAAATTTTATCCAAAAATATCCTAACAGTTCGCTAATTAGTAATGCTTATTTCTGGTATGGGGAATGCTTTTTTAAACAAAAAGACTATAACGGGGCAGCGGTTAACTATTTAAAAGGCTATAAAGAGTCACCGAAAGGGGCAAAATCTTCCGATGGGTTATTGAAGTTAGCACTTTCCTTAGGTGAACTAAAAAAAACTCAGGAAGCATGTAATATGCTTGCTAAGCTTGATAACGAATTTCCAACTAATAGAACTGCCGCATCCAAGAAAATGGCAGAAGATGCTAAGATTAAATTTGGCTGTAAAAATAAATAAAAATAATAAAATATGACTGATATTTTGGATGAAGTACTGAGTGATCAAAATGAAGAAAAAAGATTAATTTTTTTCAAAAAGCTTTTACCTATAATAATAATCATTTCTATAATAGCTATTACTATAATGGTTGTTATTAATAATAATAAAGATAAAAGAATTAAAAATAACCAAAAAAACGGAGATATTCTTGTTAAGATTGTTGGTTTGGAAACAACAAAAGATAATGAAGAATTAGTTTTTAATACTTTAGAGAATTTAGTTACTACTAGTAATACTAAAATCAGAGAAATAGCTGCATTGGCACAAGTAGCCATAAAGATTTCAGAAAAAAAATATTCAGAAGCGAAAGACCTGCTTAATAAAATTATTGAAAATAAAGAATATTCTGAAATTTCTACTTCTTATGCACGTATTTCATGGTGTAGTCTTGTTATTGATGATCAAAATCTAGATATTCAAGATAAAGAGAAATTGACCAAATATTTAAACTATTTTGATGATGAGAAAAAACCTTTTTGGGCTACAGCAACTATTATAAAAGCTATGTGGGATATTAAGAATAATATGAAACCGCAAGCAGAAAAAAATCTAAAAAATTTATTAATTTCAAATAATGTACCTGATCTAATAAAAGATCAGGCTAAAGCATTGCTTGTAAATTTAAATAAATAATAATTCGTACTTAAGGAAAAATATGACAAAAAAAATAGCACTTCTGTTATTACCGTTTATTTTAATTTCATGTAACGGGCTTGGACCAAAAAGGGTAAAAAATATTGTTGAGTTGACTCCTAAATTAGCAATTCAGACTCATGAACCTATATATTTAGATTCTAATGCAAATATATATGCATTTAATGCAAATATGCTTAAGAATAAACAGTATAGTTTCGCTAGAAGCAAAACGATTACCGAGCCGGTTTTTATAGGCGATATGATTTATGCATTGGATATTAGATCGAATATTTCTGCATTTTCTATAGAGAAAAATAAGATTATTTGGTCTTATAATTTAAGTAGACATAAAAAAAATAATTATATAGGCGGCGGAATTTTACACCATAACGGAAAATTATACGTAACATACGGTTCAAGGTTGTTAGTAGTGCTAGATGCAAAATCAGGTTATGAAATAATTAGAAAAGAATTTCCGGATATTATTAGAATTAAGCCTATTGTGCTCAATGATAATACTGTCTTAGTGCAAACTATCAGTAATCAAACTATTGCTTTAAATGCAGAAACTTTAAAAACCGTATGGGAACATGAAAGCCTAGCGGAAGTTTTGTCGGCTAGTTATTTTATGACGCCGATAGTACAGTATGATAATGTAATAGTAACTTATAATTCCGGGCGAATACTTGCCTTAAATATAACAAACGGTGAAGTAAAATGGAGTTTTGAGTTTGTAAATCTTAATGATCGTACAGCTATACCGAATTTTGACGAATCAAGTATTTTATGTACTCCCGTTCATGATAATATGAATCTGTATATAGCAACCGGTCTTGGTAAGCTTATTAAGCTTAATGTAGCAACCGGCAGTGTGATTTGGCAGGTAAATGCCGAGGATATTCAATCAATGTCTTTAATCGGTAATAGCCTATTTGTAACAAATAATGCTAGACAAATAGCAGCATTTAATCCTGAAACAGGGAAAGTAAAGTTTGTAGCTGATTTAAATGATGGAAAAGATCCTAAGAAACTAAAATCTGCTGCTTTTTTAGTACCTTTTGTTGGAGTTGATAATAACAATAAGCGAAGTTTAAATGTTATTTCCGTTAACGGTGTTTTATATAGTTTTGATGTTGATAATAATGGATTAAACATGATACCTCATATTGTCAAAATTATAAAAAATATTCGTTATTATGGGCTAAGAGCAAATAATAATTTGTATTTTTCTACCGATAGAAAAATAATATTCGGAAGTAAATAAATTATATTTAGCTTGACAGATAGTGGGTATTAATGCTATTAAACATGTTGTTTGAAATTCTAATTAAAAAGATACTATTGTGAAAACTTACTCGGCAAAGCCATCGGAAATTGAAAAGAAATGGTGGGTCGTAGACGCAAAAAATATTGTGCTAGGACGACTCGCTAGCAGAGTTGCTAATATGCTACGCGGTAAGCATAAGCCTAGCTTTACACCTCATTTAGATTGTGGTGATAATGTAATCATAATAAATGCGGAGCATGTAAAATTAACAGGTAAAAAAGCGAATCCCAAAGACGGAAAAATATATTACAGATATACAGGATTTCCAGGTGGGATAAAAGATACTACGGCAGGTAAAATCTTAAGTGGTAAACACCCTGAGAGAGTTATTAAAATGGCCGTAAAAAGAATGATTACAAGAAATGCTTTAGGTGCTAAGCAAATGAGTAATTTGTATGTTTATGCAAGTGGTGATCATCCTCATATGGCACAGCAACCTACTGTTTATGATTTTGCAAGCCAAAATCCAAAAAATAAAAAGTAATAGAATATGCCAGAGTTAAAAATTAAAACAGAAAAAGTAGAAAAGCAGTTAACTAAAGAACCTTTAGTATTAAAAACTCCTAAAGAAAAAATAGATAATTCAGGCAAGCTTTATGCTACAGGTAAAAGAAAAAATGCTATAGCACGAGTATGGCTTAAAGTAGGAAAAGGAAAAGTAATTGTTAATAAAAAAACAATAGCCCAGTATTTTCCCTCTGAAACTTATGTGAAAACTATCTTACAGCCGTTTGTCTTAACAAAAACTATTGATCAGTATGATGTAATTTGTACTGTTAGAGGTGGAGGAATTTCAGGACAGAAAGGTGCTATTTTACATGGAATTTCTAAAGCTTTAGATAAATCTGCTCCGGATTTTCATGCTATTTTGCGTAAAGGTGGTCTTTTAACACGTGATTCTAGGGTAGTAGAGCGTAAGAAATATGGACAACGTAAAGCACGTAAGAAAACACAATTCTCTAAACGTTAAGATAAAGTTTGAGAAATTGCTAGTCAATTGTTGTATGGATCAATTTTTTTATTGTCATCCCGCAGCTTGATCGTGGGATCCAGCTTAAAATATTTAAATTATTAGTATTTTAAGTTATTTTTTGGGGGATACCGTGGTCAAGCCACGGTATGACACTAGGTACATTTTCCAAGCCATGCAACCGCTTTTATCTAGAATGACACTTCTTAACAAATTATACAAACACTTTTCTCCTGGCGGGGTAGCTCAGCTGGTTAGAGCGACGGAATCATAATCCGTGTGTCGGGGGTTCAAATCCCTCCCTCGCTACCATTCATTCGTCTTTTTGACAGTTCTATAGTAAATTCTGGTTTGAACTTTGTGCTTCTTTGTTCATCCTCTCGTCTATTATATATATAGGCTCTACCTTCGTGCCTGTCACAAAATGGGGTTGAGTTTACTATAGTACTGTTAACAGTCCCATAGTGTTTAATAAAATTTTGTATAAGATAAATATTAGACTTCTTGTATAAGCTATTTTATAAAGAGGAATTTGAAGGAAGCACGGAACAACCGGAGCGTAGTCAAATCTATGTAAGGATTCGAGTACCGGATCGACATACAAATTACTTTTAGAAAGAGATTATGCAAGAAGTCTATTTTATATTAGGTTCTGTGAAGATCTCTAAAAAGATTTGATTTGCACTAAAAAATATCTCAAAATAACAAATCAACTAGAAATCTTTACAAAGCCTAGCATTTTATGAAATTGATTTTAACAAGTTTAATTTTTATATTTATGAGCTTTCTTCCAATATATGCTAAATCCTTACCTAAAGGGTTCGTGTATCTGAAAGATATCGACCCTATAATTATTCAAAATATGCATTATTATTCAGATGAAAATTTTGTTGGTAAAAAGGTAGATGGTTATAAAGCACCGGAAGCAATTTTAACCATAGAAGTTGTTAAGGCTCTTAAAGCAGTACAAGCTGAGATACAAAAAGATGGTTATTCACTGATTATATATGATGCATATAGACCACAAAAAGCTGTACAATATTTTTTAAGATGGAACAAAGATAATATTGATCAAAAAAATAAGGAAAGCTTTTACCCATATATAGATAAGTCTAAATGTTTTATATTAGGTTATATAGCTGAAAGATCTAGTCATAGTAGGGGTAGTACTGTAGATTGATCAATAATAAAGCTTCAGAAGTAATAATAATCCTGAAGTCATTAAGAGAAAGCTGAAAAACGAGCGTGTTATGATCCATCCTATTTAGGTGACAATACGGTAGACATGTATACTTCTTTTGACTTATTTGATGAAGTTTTACCTCATGATAGTTAATTGATAAGCAATATTTAGCAAAACGTAATTATTTACGTTCTAAGATGCAAAAACATAATTTTAAAGCATGTAAAATTGAGTGGTGGCATTATACACTTGCAGATGAGTATTATATAAAGATCAATATTTTAACTTTGATATAGAAAAAACTATGACAGTATTAAGTGAGAAAAGATGCATACCATGTGAGGGTGGAGTCCCGCCACTTGAGAAAAAAGAAATTGATAAGTTATTAGTTCAATTACAAAGTGAGTGGCAAGTGAATGCATTAGGGCCTCTTTATAAAAAATATAAATTTTCTAATTTTATAAAAGCTATGGAATTTGCAAATAAGATAACTGAAATTGCAGAGCAGGGAGCACATCATCCCGATTTAACTATATCTTGGGGAGTATGTAGTGTGGAAATATGGACTTATAAAATCGATGGTCTTACGGAAAACGACTTTATATTGGTTGCAAAGATAGAAAGTAAAATCTAATTATTTTTAAGTTGTAATAATTAATTACTTAAGTGAAAAGAATAATAGAAAAAATCACACAAGTATCAACAGCTAAACGATGGTTTCTTATTAAATTAATTGAATTATAACAATAATCTTAATAATAAGACATGTTATAATAAACATAAAGTAACGTTATGCCAAATTATCATATTAAATTTTTACCAAATATAGTTAATTTAATCGGTTATTTTTGTAGACTTATTTTATTACCAAATTTAATACCAGCTGATTCTAGTGAAAATAGTTATGATCAAAGCCTTGATAGAAATAAGGTATATTCTGTACATTTAAAACCTTTTTCTAATACCTCTACATATTTTTTAGATGAGCATCCTGATCATACCTTTGTACATATTGCTGATAAAAAATATATTTTATGTGGATTGGTTAGAAAGCTAAAATTTGCGTTTGAAGATATAAATTCATGATTTTTAATGCCGGAAACTCAAATTGATACGGTTAATTGGGACACTGAAACAACAACAAATCACTGCCTAAGTAATTTTATTATAAACTTATTTCATATAAGAGAAGTAAAAGATTTTATTGCTAATATAACTATATCTAATCTAGCAAATGTATTTACTGCACATATAATTGGTGATAATAATTATAACCTAATAAAGAATGATAGTACATATTATATGATTGAATCTAGTTGCGATAAAGATATTAGTTTATTGTCTAGAGGAACAAATGAGTGTGTTGTATTTACTTTAGGCAATAATGATACGGATACTTCATTATTTAGTGCTATAAATGAATGAATTGAAGGTGATAAAGAGGTAAATAGTGCTGCTACAAGTACTATATTTATCTATATTACAATAGCAGTAACATTAAGTATATTAGGCATAAGATACATAGCTAATAAGATTAAGGTACATATAAATTCTGATTACCATGATGATAGCGATCAACATAGTATATGTCTAGGTCGAATAGAGGATCAAGAGGCTCTAAATAATTAAGTATAGTAAAAGAAATTGAACATAATTCAACTTCTTTTACTATATATATAAAATTTTTACTAAATTAATGATTCAAATTCTTTTACGACGGCTTGGTAAAGTTTACGTTTAAACGGTATTATAATAGATAAGAGTTCATCAAGTGATGCCCAACGCCATTGGTCAAATTCCGGATTAGAGGTCTTTATATTAATATCTTCGTTATTTCCGGTAAACCTAATTAAAAACCAGCGTTGTTTTTGTCCACGAAAATTACCGTTCCACAGTTTAGGTATTAAAAAGCTTGGTACATCATAACTATACCAGCATTTGCTTTCGGCAATAATATATCCTTTATTGCTGCCTATTTCTTCTAACATCTCACGCATTGCTGCAATACTTGGTGTTTCGCCGGGAACTATCCCACCTTGCGGCATTTGCCATGCAGATATTTTTGTATCTATTCTTTTACCGACGAATATATGGTTATCGGCATTTAATATCATCATGCCGACCCCTGGTCTATATGGTAAATCAAGATGTTTTTTGGAAGAATTGCTCATTATTTTTTTAAAAATCAATTATAATTTTACTACTTTATTTTTACCAGTTGTTTTAGCTTCATACATAGCTTTGTCAGCACGTTCAATGAAAGATTCTATTGATTCTTCTTTTTTATATTTCGTAACTCCGATTGAAATAGTGTTTTTTAAAGGTTCAATTTGATCTTCAATGTAAAAATCCATATATTCTATTTTAACTCTAACTCTCTCCGCAGTTTCAATTGCTTTAGAAATATCTATATCCGTTAAGAGTATAGTAAATTCTTCACCGCCGAATCTTGCTATTAAGTCTGTTACTCTGAGAGTATTCTTCAAAATACGGGATACAATTGTTAAAACCTTATCGCCTGCTTGATGACCGTAAGTATCGTTTATATATTTAAAATTGTCGATATCGCACATAAGTAAATATAATTTAATACTTTCTTTATTAGCTTTCTCAATCATTTGTTTGAGATGTATATCGAAATAGCGACGATTAAATAAGCCGGTTAGACCATCTTTAGCTGCTAAATTGACACTTTGTTCAAGATCATTACGTAAATTATCTTGATATTGCTTACGTTTTAATTGTGTTCTAATTCTAGCAAGCAATTCGCTTTCCTCTATAGGATAAACGAAATAATCATTAATACCGAGTTCAATACCTTTCACAACCAAAGGCATACCGTCTTCATCAATTTGTAAAATTATTACCACGCCGCTTATTTCTGCTTTACCTCTTAAAATAACACTGATCCTCAAAGGATCGTCATTTTCGAGCGTACTACTGATAATTACTAAATCGGGGGTATATTCATTTATAATATCTAATTCATCGGAATTACTTATTACCTTTACGTTTTGGGTAATCTTAAGTAACATTTGTTTTATATTTTTAGCTTGTACCACATCATCATTAATTAGTAATATTTTTTTATCTGCAAAAGTGTCATGCATTTCGATATTTGTTACGCCTAATAATGCATTAGTGCTATTACGAAGCTTTAACTCATCAATTAAGCTTTTCATTCTAGATAGCGATTTAAGTCTTACAAATAGAGCAGTATCGTTAATCGGCTTTGTTAAAAACTCATCAGCTCCTGCCTCAAGACCTTTAACTCGATCATCAATATCGGAAAGTGCAGTTATCATTACAACCGGTATATGAGTAGTTTCCGGATCGGTTTTTATCGTTTTACATACCTCAAATCCATCTATTTCTGGCATCATAACATCAAGTAGTATAATATCAATTTTCCCCTTTTTAAGAGTTGCTAGTGCTTCTTTGCCGTTATTTGCAGTAAGAACTGTATAATACTCTTGTAAAAGTTTGGCTGTTAGTAACTTAATATTGAGTTCTATATCATCTACTACTAATATTGTGGTCATAAGATTAAATTCTTGTTTTTAAAGGAAATAATTTGTATATTTATACTTTAATTTTAAGTCTTAAATGTATGATATATGAAAATTTCAGCGAATTCAATTAGAACAGGTAACATATTAGTTTATAATAATGATTTATGGGTTGTAAGCAAAACACCGGAACATACTCAACCCGGGAAAGGTGGAGCTTATGTGCAAGTTGAGATGAAAAATTTAAAAACAGGGACAAAGCGTAGCGAAAGATTTAGTTCTTCCGATTATTTAGAAAAAGCCGAACTTGAACAAAAAGATTATCAATTTTTATATTTTGAAGGTGATGATTTGGTATTAATGGATACCAAACATTTTGATCAAATAAATATTCCCAAGGAAATGTTAGAAGAAAAATTATCTTTCTTAACTGAAAATATGATTGTTAAAGTCGAATTTTATAATGACAAGCCTTTAAATATTGAGCTTCCTCCAACTGTTATACTTGAAATTAGTGAAACTGATCCGGTAATAAAAGGAGCAACCGCTACCGTTTCTTATAAACCAGCAATTTTAGAAAACGGTATTAAAGTTAAGGTCCCGCAATATTTAGAAATAGGAGAAAAAATTGTTGTTAAAACTGATGATATGACATATGTCGAGCGAGTGAAGTAAGCTGTTTTATTGAACTATGGATGTCATCCCAGCGAAGGCATCGCCCGTGTGGATACCACCCCGTCATTGCGAGCAGCCGTAGACTACTGCGTGGCAATCTCTCGTCAAATATCCTGAGATTGCTTCGTCAAAACTTACAGTTTTGCCTCGCAATGACGACTTTCAGCATCCACTCAGGCAATGCTTTTAGCTAGGAATGGTATCGATTTTTTAAAGCCATACGACATAATTTCTAAAACTAATATCTTAAATTAAAAATAAAATGCAACCTATAACTAATTTATTAATTAATGCCCTGCGTAAAGCTGTTAAATTTTTGCATAGAGATTTTTTAGAACTCGAAATGCTACAAAAAAATTCTGTAAGAAATGAAGAATTTTGTAAGCGATCTTATTTAAAATTAAAAACTTTATTATGTGAAGAATTACAAAAACATACACAATATTTATTTTTTTCTGAGGATAAATTCGATTTAAATAATAATTATGAGAGTGTTTTTTTAATTAATCCTATAGATAGTCCCAATAATTTCGCCAGAAGCATACCTTTTTTTGCGATATCCGCAACTTATTTAAAAAGGAATCAAGAAGTTTTAACTCCTACTTCTACAGTAATATATTTTCCTGCTCTTAATGAAATTTATTATGCTGAAAAAGGTAAGGGAGCTTGGATAGAAAAAAATAATTTAAACTCTAATTATCAAGGATTAAGACTTAGAGTTTCCGATAATGCCGATTTAAAAAACTGTTTAGCAATTATTGAAGATGTAAATCATAATGATTTGGAGGAGATAGAGGTAGATAATATTAGATCTTTTGGTTCTCCTTGCTACGGGGCTACGCTTGTAGCATCAGGTAAAGCTGATTTAATATGTTTATCATTATTAAATTTTACATTATATTATGCATTTGGGCTTTTTATTAAGGAAGCCGGCGGGATAATTATAGATTCTAGCGATAAATTTCTATATTCAAATCGTTATATTGCTAAAAAACTTAAAAAATATTAGACAAGAAATTATTTTAGATTTGCATTTTTATTGTTATAATAATATTAATATAATTATTAATTCATAAAGTTATGGCACATTATAAAGAGTTTGAATTTGACTGCGATTTTGGTGGACAAAGAGCCAAGTTTAAGTTTTATATAGGTACGCCTCAAGAAGGGCATCATCCGCTACAATTTCAAGCAAAATGGTTATCTGACGAAAGAGGAGGTACTATTCCTGATGATGTTATGAAAGCAATATCAAAGCTAAATGATCTTGCCAAAAAAAACGGTGTCCCACTCCCGGATTTATGCGTATATGCTCTTGGTTTTGCGCAAGAAGCCCAAGCTACCCCTCAAGACAAAGATGAAGACGAGAGAGAACCAAGAGGATAAAGCAGAGTAGGCATAGTTAAAAATAATAAGGAGATTCATAGAGATTAAAATGAAACAATATAATGATTTATTTAAAATTATTCACCGCGAAGGATATATATTTATTGCTAGCTTTGCATTAGTAAGTTTTTTATTAGCATCATTTAATGAAAAACTTGGTTGTATTGGATGTATTGCTACTGCTTGGTGTATTTATTTTTTCCGTAATCCTGATCGCTTTGTGCCTATAAGTGATGATCTGGTAATAAGTCCTGCAGATGGAATAATTCAAGAAATTAAGGAAGCATTGCCACCCCCGGAATTAGGGTTTGGTGATGTGGAAATGATTAGAGTTAGTATTTTTCTAAATATTTTTAATGTCCATGTTAATAGAATCCCGGCAAACGGAAAAATTTTAGCACTTCATTATAATCCGGGGAAATTTTTTAATGCTTCACTCGATAAAGCTAGTATTTATAATGAGCGTCAATCAGTATTAATGGAAACTGCTCAAGGGCAGAAAATTGTTTTTGTTCAAATAGCCGGACTTATAGCAAGGCGTATAGTTTGTGATTTAGAAGAGGGGAATGAAGTTAAAACGGGCGAGCGATACGGTATAATTCGTTTCGGTAGCAGAGTAGATATTTATCTACCGTTGAAAACAGCTTTATTAGTGAGTAAAGGGCAGACTGCTATAGGCGGTGAAACTATCATTGCTGATTTTGGACGTAAAAAGACAACAGAATTTAAGTTTGAGAGGAAGTAGCCTCATAACTTTAAAACCGTCATTGCGAGCAGCCGTAGGCATGGCTTGTTTATGTCATTCCCGCGTAGACGGAAATCCAGTGAAACGTATAAAAAACAAGTTTTTTATCTGTTTATTTTATCAAATATATAATTTTGTGCCAATTAAGATTATTTTTTTCTGGATTCCTGTTTTCGCAGGAATGAGACATGGACAGCCCATGCAATCACACTGTTTTTTCCTTGCAATGACGTTATAAATACATTTTGAGTATAAAAATTGTTAAAAATTCGTAAATCTATAATAACTAAGCCTGTACCTCTAATAAAATTAATTCCCAACTTTATTACGTTGCTTGGCTTAGTAACCGGTATGAGTTCTATAAAATTTGCTTTGGATAGCAGATGGGAACTTGCAGTATATTGCATTATAGTAGCGGCAATTATTGACGGTATCGACGGTAGAATAGCAAGGATGCTAAATGCAGCTAGCCCATTTGGTGCAGAGCTTGATTCATTATGCGATTTTGCTAATTTCGGTATAGCTCCTGCCTATTTGATATATTTATGGTCTTTTCAACAATATGAGTATAAGGTATTTTCATCAGCGGTAATGTTATTATTTATAGTGTGTATGGCACTACGTTTAGCTCGCTTTAACGTTGGTATTTATCAACTGAAACAAGATAAAAAAACTGACTATTTTTTTACCGGTGTACCTGCGCCATGCGGTGCTTTACTTGCTTTAATGCCTGTAATGATAGATTTTGAAATCGGTACGTTATTAAATATCAATACCCGTACTCACACTATAACAATTAATATATATTTGGCTATTATAGCTTTTCTACTTGCTAGTAGGCTTCCTACAATCTCAACAAAAAATTTGAGTATTAAACCTGAATATTTATCGCTTGCAATGATTTTAGTTGCTATTGTTATTATAAATCTTATCATATATCCATGGTACTCACTGCCGTTAATTGCAGTTATATATATTCTTTCTATACCAATTTGTTATTTTTTAAAACATAGAGGGTATTGGTAAAGTTAATTATGTTGAGTGTATTACAACAAGCTATCAACAAATATAAACATCATCCATTTACTAAATATGTAATTATTATAGCCTTAATCATATTTATTTATTTGGGATATAGAATTTATGTTTGGGCAAATACACAATCCACGGATAATGCTTACATAGATGCAGATATTTCAAATGTTAGTGCTGAAGTTAGCGGTGTTTTAACAAAGTTATTTGTTACCGATAATACTAAAGTTAATAAAGGCGATCTGATAGGTGAAATTGACGATAGAGATTATAAGGCAAAGCTTGCAGCACTTGAAGCATCTATTGAAGCTTGCATAAAAAATATAGAAATTATAGAGCAAAAGATCTCAATAGGGCAGATTAGCCTAGAGCAAGCAGCTGAAAAATTAAAGCTTAATAAAATAAGCTTTGATATTGTTACAACAGATTTTATTAGAGTGCAGGAATTAAATAAGGCAAAATTTGCTAGCTCTAAAACGTTAGATGATTCTAAAAACGCATATCAAAAAGCCAAAACGGATTATAAACAAGCACAGTTAGATTTAGATATATCTAAGCAACGTTTACAGCTTCTTGAGCTTGAAAAAGCAGCAGAACAGGAAAAACTTAAAGAGCTAACAGAAAATAAAAAAGTAACCTTAAGGAGCTTACAAAATACTAAACTTATTGCTATGGTACCCGGTATATTTGGTAATAGTAGTTTAGAAGTCGGAAATTACATAGTACCGGGTAGGGTGTTGTTTTCTATAGTTCAAGATAATACTATGTATATTCAGGCTAATTTTAAAGAAACACAAATTCAGAAATTTAAGTCCGGCATGAAAGTCAAAATTGAATTTGATGCTTTGCCTAAAAAGGTAATTTATGGGAAGATTCGTAATATTGCTCCTGCTACCGGCTCTAAATTTAGCTTAATCCCACCAGATCATGCTACCGGTAATTTTACTAAAAGTGTACAACGTGTACCTGTTTTAATAGATTTTGAATCCCCAAATGCTAATCTAGTTCCCGGCATGTCAGCAATCGTATCCATTAGAACGGATCAAAGCACGTAATTTTTGTTAAAAAATAGCAATAATTATTCTATTAAAAGTACATATTCTAGTATTATTTACTGATTACTTAAAAAGCTATATAATATGAGTAATACCAAAAGTAATAATTAATATGCAAAGATATTTAGATCCCACTAATTGATAGTGTATTTAAAAAAATCTTTCGTAATTTAGAGGGGTTCAAGGAATTTATCAATGCAGTTCTTGAACTACCTGAGGGGCTTAGAATTAAAGCAATAGAATTTATATCTGTAGAGCAAGTACCTATGCTCGATAAAGGGAACAAAAAGCATATTTGAGATTTAAAGGTTAAAGATGAAGCCGGTAGCTGGTATATAATCGAGATGCAAAAAAGAAATGAAAGCGATTACTTAAAAAGGGTGCAATATTATTCTGCTCATTCTTACGTACAGCAACTTACACAAGGAATAAAGCATAAAGATTTATTACCGGTAATAGTTATTTCACTTATTAAGACTAAAATGTTTGATGATGAGGTACCTTGTATAAGTCTTCATAAAATGCTTGAAACTAAAACAAATAAGCAATATTTATTTGATTTTTCCTATGTATTTATTATAGAGCTTAAAAAATTTGATAAAGATAAGCTTGAAACTACTATAGATGAGTTGCTACATATTATTTAAGTGTGCAGAAACAGAAAACAGCCCATCTGCAAATATAAAAGAGCGAGAAAGTATTAGATGCATACAATATAATAGAAATGCATAACCTCACCGCCGAAGAATATAATACCTATATAAGAGCGAAATTAATGGAAGATGCCGAGGAAATAGCTTTAGAAGAAAAGTGTGAAAAAGGGAAAGCTGAAAGAAGCATAGAAATAGCAAAGAACTTGTTACTTAAAGATATAGATGTCAATATAATAACAGATTCAACAGGGCTAACTATAGAAGAAATAGAAGAGCTAAAAGCAAAAATAGAAAATTCTGAAACTAGTTGATTAATTATTTGCTCTTTAACTCTGCTAATTCTTTCTTGAGTTTTATTACTAAAGTTTGTAATTTTTCAAATTCTTCGCGAGTGATGTAATTACCTTTAAGTATTTTATCCTCAATTATGCCACAGCTTTTATCCGTTATACTATTTAAGGCTTTTTGTGCTACGCTGCTAGCTCCAACGGCTACTTTTAAAATATTATTTGTTTTCATAGTACCTCTATAGATAAAGCATGCAAGCCGCTATTAAATTCATCGGCAAGTAAGTTATTAATAGTGCGATGATTGGCAATTAGGCTTTTTCCCTGTAATGTTTCTGCAGAAATTCTTATTTTTATATGGCTGTGAATTCCGTTATAATGACTAGCATGTTTATAGCTTTCATCTATTATTTCTTGAAAATGTGGTTTTAACACATTTAATTTTTCTTGTATCCTTTCTATGCGGCTCATATTTTTGTTTCATTTACAGTAAAAATATCCTAATATTCTTAAGTATATAATTTTATTATACATATGGCAATGTCGGAATTAATAACGGATTATAAAGATTTACAAGATGCGATAGATAAATTGGAAAAAGGCGTATGTTTTGCTTGTAGATTAGTTAATTATGATGAAATAGAATTTATAGAGCAGGGTAAGCATTTTATAATTGAAGCTTTAGATCAAATCATTGAAGATGTAAGCAAAGAACTTAATATTTTTTCAAAGTTTAAGAAAATAAAGAAAGATAGAATATTATTTATCCTAAATACTACTGATTCTGACTTAATTAAAAATTTTGCTAGAAAATTATATTTATTTTTGCAGCTTTATATTAATGAACAGAAGCCGGCAATTTATATGAATTGTTATATTGCTAGTATTAAATTTCCAAAAGTAAGTAATAATGCTAAAGAAATTGAAAAAACATTAAATATGTTACTTTCACAAAATAATAATTATTATTACCGTGAATATAGCAGTACAGAACATGATTTGGAAAATATAAGAAAATCTAATCTTCAGCTTAACTTACTACGACAAGCCTTAGCAAAAAAGACTATGCGATTTGCTTATCAGCCTATAATAGATCGCAATACTATGAAGATTCATTATTATGAATGTCTGCTTCGTATACCTGATGAGAACGGTGTTTATATTTCCGTAGGTCCTATAATTCCTATTGCTGAAAATAAAGGATTAATTTTTATAATTGATCAAATTGTTTTAGAAATGACTGTTAATGAACTTGCCCGCAACCCAAACTTAATGTTAGCCGTTAATATTTCAAATATAGGAACAGGCGATGAAGCTTTATGGGAAATAGCAGAAAACTTATTAAAAGCTCATAATGTTCGGGATCGTTTAATTATTGAAATTACGGAAACTTCTTTCAATGAGAATTACGATAAAATAACTTTATTTATTAATAAACTACGTAAGTACGGATGTAAATTTGCATTAGACGATTTTGGTGCGGGTTTTACTTCTTTTAAACAACTTCAAAGCTTACCAATTGATATTATCAAAATTGACGGTAAATATGTGCGTAGTATTACAAGTGATGTACAAAGTAGCTATTTCGTGGAAAGATTAATTAAAATTTCAGAAGATTTAGGTATTGAAACGGTAGCTGAATTCGTAGAAAACGGAGAAATAGCTAAATTTTTAATTGATCTAAAAGTCGGTGGGCTACAAGGAAACTTCTATTCCGAAGCAAAATTTGATAGGGTGGATGAGGTTTAATGATTATCATACTGAACCGGTTTTGTTGTATAGCTCTTGAAAAAGACTCCGATGTCATACCGTGACTTGACCACAGTATCCATAAAAATAACTTTTAATATCAATGATTTTATTTAATATTTTAAACTGGATACCGCGATCAAGTCGCGGTATGACACAGTTAGTGTTTGACAATGTTACTTAAAACCTATATGCAGAACTCAATTTTAAATGATTAAACTTAGATGCTGTTACTTGAATTAAAAAAAACTAATCAAACCTTAGAAACTATACATTTTATAGGTATCGGCGGCGTTGGCATGAGCGGTATTGCTGAGATATTACATAATCTAGGTTATAAAGTACAAGGTTCCGATTTAGTAGAAAATTATAATACTAAAAGGCTTGAGTCATACGGCATTAAAATATTTTTAGGACACGCTGAGCAGAACATTACCAATGTGTCGTATGTTGTTATTTCATCCGCAATTAATCCAGAGAATCCTGAAATAAAAGAAGCTTTGGAGCGTAAAATTCCAATTATTAGACGTGCGGACATGCTTGCTGAACTTATGAGATTAAAATGTTCAGTAGCAGTTTCGGGATCGCACGGTAAAACCACTACTACTTCTTTAGTTGCTTGTTTATTTGAGGCAGCCGGTTTATGTCCTACGGTTATTAACGGTGGGATCATAAATAATAAATCGACTAATGCATATCTTGGTTCAAGTAATTATTTAATTGCGGAGGCCGATGAATCGGATGCAACGTTTATTCATATTCCATCAACTATTGCTATAATAACTAACATTGATCCTGAACATTTAGATTATTATAAAGATTTTGAAACATTAATTGGTGCTTTTAGAAGCTTTATTACTAATTTGCCGTTTTACGGTTTTGCCGTTTGTTGTATCGATCATAAAATAGTTCGTGAGTTAGTAGACGATATTACTGAAAGGAAGATTGTTACTTATGGCATCGATTCGGAAGATGCTCATATTATAGCGTTTAATATTAACACTGATATTGCCTCCTCTACTTTTGACGTAAAAATTAGTCTGCCAAATGTACTAGGTACAACAATTATTGAAAAAATTACTATTCCAACGCCCGGAAGACATAATATTTTAAATAGTCTTGCTGCAATTGCCGTTGGGATAGAATTAGATTTCGGTATTAAAGCTATTAAAAACGGTTTTAATAATTTTAAAGGAGTGAAGAGGAGATTTACTAAAGTAGCTGAATATAATAAGGCTTCAATTATCGATGATTACGCTCATCACCCTGAGGAAATCAAAGCAACGCTTGCGACGGCTAAAAATATAGCAAATAAACAAAACGGTAAAGTTATTGCTATTTTTCAGCCTCACAGATATTCAAGAATGCAGTATTTATTTGATGATTTTATGCTTTGCTTTGCTGATGCCGATATACTCTATATTACCGATATATATGCTGCAGGTGAAAACCCTATAGAAGGAATTACAGGACAAAGTTTAGTTGATAAGATTACTAAGAATAAACATCATGATAAAGCAAATTTTCTAGCAGAGCTAGATGATGCGGTTGGAGTTATTATAGATAATGCAGCTTCCGGTGATATGATAATTATGATGGGAGCAGGTAATATTTCAAGTTTTGCTAATGAATTAGATGGGAGATTGTCATCCCGTGGCTTCAGCTGTCATACCGTGGTTTGACCGGTCTTATTGCATGGCTCTTATGCATGCCCGCGAAAGCTGGAATCCAGTTTTTTAAATAAATTATATAAAAATTTAGTATATAATTTTCTTTGTTTTTATCATTTTTTTCTGGATTCCAGCTTTCGCGGGCATGACATCTGTTCGTATAACATAGGGTCAAGCGAACTAGGGGACAAAAGAGTGAAGATAATAGTAAAGCGAATAGCAGGACTAAATATGTTAATTTTACCGATAGTAAAAGGCGAGTATAAAAAAGATTATAATTTAAAACACTTAACATGGTTTAGAGTAGGAGGTAATGCTGAAATTTTCTTTAAACCTTTAGATAGAGAAGATTTAAAAAGTTTCTTAATACAAAATAAGCAAAAATTACCTATAAAGACTTTTGGAGCAGGCTCAAATATTATTATAAGAGATGGCGGCATAGAAGGGGTCGTTATAAAACTTGGTCAGAATTTTAGTAATATTGAGTTTATAGATAATCATTTAATAGTAGGTAGCAGCTGCCTTAATTATAATTTAGCAAAATTTTGTCAAGCAAATGCTATTTCCGGTTTTGAGTTTTTAGTAGGTATTCCAGGGACTATCGGCGGCGGTGTTGTTATGAATGCTGGTGCTTACGGCTCTGAATTTAAAGATATTATAATGCAGATTGAAGCGATTGACTTTGCAGGAAACTTTTTAACATTCACAAATAAAGAAATCGGTTTTAAATATCGCAGTAATAATTTACCAAAGAATTTAATTATTCTCAAAGCTGTTTTTAAAATAAATAAAGGCGATAGTGAAAATATATTATTACGGATGAATGAAATAAATAACGCAAGATCATCTACACAGCCTATTAAAGAGCGTACGGGTGGTAGTACTTTTTCAAATCCTGAAGGGCGTAAATCTTGGGAACTTATTGACAAAGTGGGACTTAGAGGCTATAGAATAGGTGGTGCTTCGATGTCAGAACTTCATTGTAATTTTATGATAAATAACGGTGATGCTACCGCTAAGGATTTAGAAGATTTAGGTGATTTCGTCCGGCAGAAAGTATTTGAAGATAGCGGGGTTAAGTTAGAGTGGGAGATTAAGAGAATCGGACGTCATTCCTAATTAAAAATGGCGTTGTTGCAGCTAGTTTTATGTCATTCCCGTGAAGGCGGGGGAATCCAGTAAAACATATAAAAAACAAGTTTTTTATATGTTTATTTTATAATATGGATTTAATAAGAAAGGAAAAAACATGCATAAATATCAAACACATTGGGTGGAACACTCTATAGTCAAAATATTAAGTAATACTGGTAAAAAGTATATAGCATTAATGGCTGGCGGTATGTCTGCTGAGCGTGAAGTATCGTTAGTGTCAAGCGAAGGAGTTAGTAAAGCTTTAATTGAATTAGGATATAGAGTTACCTTTATTGATATGGGGGCGGATATTGCAGTTAGATTACAAGAAATAAAACCTGATATCGTTTTTAATTGCCTGCACGGTACATACGGTGAAGACGGTTGTTTACCAGGATTACTTAATACAATGCGGATTCCTTATACTCATAGTGGCGTGTTATCTTCAGCTTTAGCATTCGATAAAATACATTCTAGGAGCTGGTTTTTAACGAATAATATTAATATGGCAGAAAGCATTGTTGTAAATAAAAGCGATAATATAAAAAATGATCCTATGAAACGACCGTATGTTATTAAGCCTCTTACGCAAGGCTCAAGTATTGGTGTTGAGGTGATATTTGCAGAAGATGATTTTAACTTTGCCGATTATGATTTTCCTTACGGTGATCAGGTAATAATAGAACAATATATAAAAGGGCGAGAATTGCAAGTAGCGGTATTAAACGGCAAAGCTCTTGGAGTTTTAGAGATTAAATTACTAAAGAATCGTTTCTATGATTATGAAACTAAATATACCGAAGGATTCGCTGATCATCTTTGTCCTGCTCCGCTACCTGCTAATTTATATGAGAAATTACTTATAGAATCAGAAAAAATTTATAAAATAATGAATTGTAAAGGTCCTGCTAGAGTAGAGTTTATTTTAGAAGAGCAGACAAACAAGTTATATGCTTTGGAGCTAAATACTCACCCAGGTATGACACCTTTATCAATAGTGCCGGAAATTGCAGCTTATGCAGGGATAAATTTTACTAACTTAATTGAAGAAATTATAAAGACGGCAAACTTTGAATCATGAGAAAAAAAACAAGCTCTAATAAAAAAAAACAAACAAAAAAAACTAATAATATCTCATTACGCCGAAAATTAGGACTAATTTACAAAAAAGCAATATTAGGGCTTAAGATTGTTTTAATTATCTTTGTATGTCTATTTGTTTTTACAAAATATTTTGCCGGCATAAAAACCTACTTAACAACAAATATATACCAAACAACAACAAAACTTGGGTTTAAACTTGAGAATGTTATCATTGAAGGACAGCAAAATGTCGATGAGCCTACAATATTAAAGGTTTTAAATGCGAATAAGGGCAGTCCTATTTTTGCTCTTAAATTAGACGAAATTAGAAATAATTTAAAGAAAAATAAATGGATCAAGGAAGTATATGTCAGTAGAAGATTACCAAATACGGTATATATAAAATTATTTGAAAGAGAACCTATTGCTATTTGGCAAATTAATAATCAGCTTTTCTTAGTTGATGAAGAAGGTTACGAAATTAGTAAAAATATTCAACCTTTTCCTCATTTATTACATGTTGTAGGGGAAGGGGCGAATATCTATGCAGGTACATTAGTATTAGAGCTACAGAAATATCCGGCATTAATGAATAAAACTTTAGCTGCTGTAAGACTCGGAGATAGAAGGTGGGATTTAAATCTTAAAGGTAATATAAGTATTAAGTTACCTGAAAAAGAGTTTGAAGAAGCATTAAAATATGTCGATGCACTAAATAAAGCTAACAAGCTGTTTAACCAAAATTATAAGGCTTTGGATTTAAGGGATAAGAATAAGTATTATATAGAGAAGTACTGAGAATCGTCATTGCGAAGAGAAACGTAGTTTCGACGTGGCACTCTTGTCAAGCATCCTGAGATTGCTTCGTCGCATTACTTTGTAATTCTTCGCGCAATGACGTTTTTGGAATAACAAGCATAAAAAATGAAAGAGAAAATATCAAATTTTGTTACACTTGATTTCGGTAGTAGTAAGATTGCCGTAATTGCTGCCTATATTAGTAAAAAAGGTGAAATTAAAGTAGTTAGCCAAAATTTGCATCATTCTAAAGGTATTAAATCAGGAGTTATATCAGATTTAAAAAATGCTGAAACTAGCATTGTTTCGGCAATTTACGCACTTGAAAAAGATTGCGGTAAAAATATAAAAAAAATTATATTATCGTTATCAGGTGCCGACACTAAATCTTATTATATTAATTATACCATTAAAGTTAACGGGCAAACCGTAACGCAGCAGGATATTAAAAAGTTACTACAAAAAGCATTACTTGAATTTAAAGTTAAAAACCAAGAAATTATTCATTATTTTCCTCTTGAATTTACCCTTGATAATAATTCAGTCGAGAATCCTATAGGTATGTACGGTAGAGAACTTAGTTGTGAATTACATATTATTGCTGCTAGTTCAAATATGTTATCAAATATTGTACAATGCTTCGCTAAATGTCATGTTGAAGTCACAAATATTACTCTAGCAATTTATGCTTCTGCTATTAGCTGTCTTACGAATGATGAAAAAAATCTAGGTTCGCTTATCATTGACATGGGGGATAAAACTACCTCTTTCGGCATTTTTTTTGCCGGTAAATTAATATATACGGGGCATGTAAATATAGGTAGTTTTCATATTAGCTCGGATATTGCTAAAGTCTTTGGTATTGATCTTGTTATGGCAGAGAAATTAAAAATTTTATACGGTAATGCAATGATACCTTTATTTGAGAAAGATAGTATTATAAATATGGAGGATTTTCAGGTTGATACTCATCATACTTTAAATACTTTCGTAACAATTTATAAATTGGCTGAGGTAATAAGAGCAAGAGCCGAAGAAATATTATCAATGGTAAAAGCCGAATATGATAAAGCAACAAAAGGGCAGGTTGAAGTTTTTAGAGTTGTAATTACCGGCGGCGGGTCTCAGCTTAGAGGACTTAAAGAGCTTTCAAATAAAATTTTTGAAAAACAGAGTAGAATCGGTAAACCGGAGATTATTGCCGGTTTTATAGAAGACTATAATCCGGCCATGTATTCAGCAACTATAGGAATGCTAAAAATTCATGCTCTAAAACAGCAAAAAGAATTTGCTCATATTAGACTTGATGTAAATAGTAGCTTCTTTAAAAAAGCTTTTGATTGGTTTAAAGAGAATGTTTAGAGAGGCTGCCCGCCGTTGGACCGGAAAATACATTTAGTGTCATTCCCGCTTCCGTGGGAATGACATAAAATGACCCACGCAACAATACCTAATTGCAATGAGGACTTGTATTTACGCGGGCAATGTCATTTAGAAATATTTTGCTAAGAATTATTATTAGGTTTTTCTCTAGAACAAATTAGTACATTCCCTTTAACTTCGATAATAAAAAGTCGGTCGCCTGTTTTTGCATCGATTTCATTTGGAACAAGGTAAGCATTCATAATAGTACCGGACCATCTTACTTGTCCTATAGTATCAGAAGAAACTGTAGAACTATAAACCTCTACCGTTTTGCCTATCATATCCGAGTAACTTTTTGTTTTATCAGTTTTATTATAAACATATTTTTTAAGAGGATAATATAATATGCAAAACCAAATAAGCGATAATATACCAAAAAATGTTATTTGATTTATTAAGCTAATTAGAGGGTAGTTATATACCACAAGAGTGTTTGATAACGCTCCAAGCCCAAAGAATAAGAATCCAATACTTGGAACTGCAAAGAATTCAACAACTATGCAAATTATGCCGATTATTAACCATATTTCGGTGAGATAATTATTTATCATGAACATAAGTTTTTAAAAATAATATTACGTCAGCTATGTCTTGTGGTTTTGAGATACCGACAAAGGACATTTTAGTTCCTGGTGCATAGCTACTTGGTTTATGTAAGAAAGCAAATAAACTATTATCATCCCATACGCCGCCAAGTTTTGATAGAGCAGGGGAATATTTATAGTCTGCTATGCTTGCTTTTGGTCTGCCTGCTACATCCCAAAGATGCGGCCCTAGTTTATTTGGACCGTCTTTATCAAGAGAATGACACATTAAACATTTCTTGGCTATTTCACGACCGTTATCGGCGTTAGCAGTCTTCATTAATTCTGGTATATTTACCGGTGCTTGCCCTAGTGCAGTAGTATTTTGATTTTCTGATGATTCTTGAACCGCAACGCTGTAGCCGCGATGTTGTAACTCTAGAGTGGGCTTGTATAATATATTTGCAATAAATCCAACCATCATAGCAATTAAACTAGCAAATAAGATAGCTGCAACAATTTTATTTAATTCTTTTCCAGACATTTGTTTTGTTTTTTTATTAGAATTTATACTATAATTTAAGTTGTAAGAGAAGTTAATTAAATAAAAGAAAAATTTATAAAAATATTTGTTCTTTGGAGAGAAAAATAAATGTCTGATTCAAAAAAATCAAGGGTTAGAAAAATATTTAATAAGTTAAAATCTTATTGGACTAGTTTTAGACAAAGTAAAATCGGTAAAATATTATTTAGCAATAGTTTAAGTTATGCAGTTTCTATAGCTTCTATAGCAATTGCAGTTTCTGGACTTTTTACTCCTATATCACCAATAATTATAGCTGTAGGTGTTGTTTCAGGAGTTAGCGTAGGAATTCAAGCTGTAAATGAGACTTTGAAAGTGCATGATTTGCGTAAACTTCATAAAGAGAATAATTTATTAGTACATAACAGAAATGCTAAAAGTCAGCAAGATTATATATTATCATTAGAACCGAGCTTAAAAGATATTTTGAAAAATGAATTATATACGCCGCAAACGGCAGGTAAGGATGCTACTCAAGATAAGTATGATTTAAATGTGAGTAAATTGAAAAGTACAGGACGAATATTTGGAAATAATTTAGGTGGAGCCGCAAATTTGGCCGCCTCTATTATTAAAGGTGTTAGCGGTAATGTACTTGATATATTAAAAGCTACGGGTTACGGTGTAGTTACGACCGCATCATTAATTATCGACGGTCTTACTGAAAAGGAAAAAATAGAAATAAAAGCAATATTTAAATTAAATATAAATGAAGAATATAAAAAACAAGATACTCCTATATATGAAAATTTAGAACAATTAGAGAATTATACTAAGAATCAAGTATTGCAAACATTAGCTTTAAAAAAATTAATAACGGATAAGAATTATTGGAGTATGAATAAAGACCAAAAAATACAAAAATTTCGAGAAATAAGAGGCAGTTTTAATTCTGAAATAAAAAGAAACGGTTTAGAAGAATTTTTTAGAGAAAATAAAATAACAATGGATAATAGAAAAGAGAGCTATGTTAAAGATATTAAAAATGTAATGAATCCATTTTATGAAAATCCTAGTAAAGCCGAAGGGTATAGTCCTTTAACTAAAGCTATGGATAAAAATAAAGTTAATAATGCTGAAATAAAAAGGACAAAGAGTGAAAATTTAAAAAGGATGCAAAAAAGAAAGCGAAATTTAACAATATGAAATGATTATTATAACTCACTGCTAGTTACAAATTTGTAAGAGGTAGTATCGCTAAATATTCTATGCAATAGTTCGTTATTAAGAGCATGGCTGGTTTTGTAGCCTTTAATTGCACTTACAATGCTAGTGCCGCTGGTATATAAATCACCGAATAAATCTAATAGTTTATGGCGAACAAATTCATCTTCATAACGTAAGCCGTTTGGGTTTAAGATTTTATCCTGCTCATCTATTCCTATAGCATTCTCAAATGAGGCACCTTGGGCAAGCCCTTTGCTTTTCAAATAATCAACATCTCTTATAAAGCCAAAAGTTCTAGCATCTGCAATATTTTTAGTAAAAGATTCTTGATTCCTAAAACTTAGATTTTGTCTACCTATAGCTTTACTACTAAAATCAATGGTTAAATCTACAATCATGTGATCGGAAGGGGTACAATATAATTCACAATCTTTATGAACTACTTTTATATCTTTTAGAATTTTTAGATATTTTTTAGGAGCATTTTGTAATTTTTTTCCTGCACACTCAATCATAAACACAAAAGGTTTACTACTGCCGTCCATAATTGGTACTTCAGGACCGTCAATTTTAATAATTGCATTATCAATGCTGCATCCCCAAAGTGCTGCCATTAAATGTTCAATTGTTGAAATTTGAACTTTATGATCATTACTGATAGTGGTAGATAACAAGGTATCGGAAACATTGAAATAGCTAGCTTCAATATAATTATTTTCAGAAGATATATCGGTTCTAATGAATATAATTCCGGTATTTTCTTTAGCGGGTTCTATAGTTAACTGGGTACGTTTTCCTGAGTGAACCCCGATCCCGTAACAACTAACCGGTTTTAATAATGTACTTTGCTGCATTTTAGGCATTGTAAAAATATATTTAAATATTAATATTTAATGCTAAATTATACAAGTTATATTATGTTACAGAATATTACACATATACTCGATGCACTTCAAAAATTGGCGGCGTCATCCTACAAGAGTTGCGATACTCACGTATTAAGTATACGCGCTGCTCCTCACCTTGTGGATTCCTTGCTCTTTTTGAAGTTGATCTTCGTCTATGTTAGTATAAGACTTCTTGCATAACTTGCTAATAAGGAGAAATTTGAAGGAGACACGGAACGCAGAACCACAGCGTACACGCAAGTAACGTGAGGATTCGAGTACCGGATCGACGTACAAATTACCCTTAGAAGCAAGTTATACAAGAAGTCTTATTAAAATCTATATAATGTATACTTAATAAAATACCAAAAATGATAAGCTACAAAACTACCGACTACGGCAAAAACGGAAAATAAGAAATCACTGCCGTTAATAGTGCCGTAAGGTACATGAGATGATAAAGCTCCGGCATATATACCGATGCTGCACATTGAAAAATACGAAAATAAAGCTGTTCTAAGTTCGTAATCCCTAAATTTATCAATTAGTATTAAAATATTGCAAATATAAATGGATCCTAAACAACTACCGATTAGTATTATATATAATATATTAAGGTTTTTATTAGTTCCATGAAGAGGTAGTAAAATAAAGCAGACGAGCAGAATTATAGTTAATGATAAATTAGCCAAATATTTATTTACTTTGCTTAATATATAGCATATAGGAATTATAGAAAAACATATTGCTAGAAAAATATATTTTAGTATAAGGCTTAAATTAATTAATGCTAATTCTTTTTTTAATGCAAAAGCTTCATAATACCATAATATATCCAAGGTGACATAAGCAACTACGAAGCCTGTCAATAATTGTAATTCGACATTTTTTATTAAGGATGAAAATTTGGAATTTAAATTTAATTTATGAGGTGTAGGATTATAATGCAGAAATTCGGTTAGTATATTGATACAATATAACAATGCACAAATTACTATAGTATTATTTGTCGGTTTTATAAATGGATTTAATAAATCTACCATTAAGTTTCCACCCGCCCATAACAACATTATACAAGCTAAAAAAAAATATTTCTTTTCTTTGCTGCTCTCAATAATGTTTAATGTTATAGAAGTGAAATATGAAAATGTTCCAAAATTAATTACAATAAAATTAATTTTAATTAGAGTATAATTATTTAATAAAATTAGGTTTATTGTACAAATAATTAATAAAGATAAGCTAATTAAAATAATTTTTTGATTACTTAACTTATTAATTAACTGTGTTAAGGTAAAGCCTGCGATTATCGAACCTATAAATTTAGTTTGATTTATATGATTTATTTGTTCTCCGCCTAGATTTTTATTTATCAGTAAAAAGATTTTAAAATTATAAAAATTTATAGCATTGATACAGGAAAAAATAAATATTCCCAAAAGTGAGAAAAAAATAGTTTTATAATCGTTTTTTAAAGTCATAAATTAAGTGTTTGCTAAACATAAATACATGGTATATAACTCATAATTATAATGATTAAGATTATTATCTTAAAAATTAAAGAGATTCGTAATTCCATTATTTAAGTATATATGGATAGTTATTAGATTAACAGCTTTTAATCAAGTATGGTAGCCTTATTTATAATTTGTATATAATTATTGTTGAATTTTAAAAAAATTAATGAATTAATATGAAAATATTTTAATGTAAGAAAAATAATAATATATTTTTTAGTATTTTAAAGAGGTGTTATTTGAAGTTTATCTAGAATTTCATTTTTGCTCTTTACTCATAGATAAATTATCTATTTAAATAAATTAATACAAGATAAACAATGATTTTTCTTAAGATACAAGCATTATATTAATTATTTGTTCTTCAAGTTAGTGAGCAAGATAAATGAATAAAAAGATTATAATTGATGCTAATTTTCCAAGCGAAACAAGAGTAGTTTTATTAGGACAAAGCAACAATATAGAAGATATTGAATTTCAAACAACCGTAAGACAACAAAATAAAGGTAACATTTATTTAGCAAAAGTTACAAGAATAGAACCGTCGCTACAGGCTGTTTTTATAGAGTACGGAATGGATAAAAGCGGTTTTTTACCGTTTAGTGAAATCCATCCTAACTATTACAATTTGCCTACCTTGGAGAGAAATTTTCCGGTTAATGCTTTTCCTGAAATAGCTCTTGCAAATATTACGGTTGAGGATGATAAAGAGAAGCCGGCTGTTATATATGATTCTTTGGTTGATAGTGAAGAAATTGACCTAAAAACCATAGAAGATTTAGTAGAGAGTAAATTCCAGTCAGAACTTAATTTAGAAGCGGCTGATGATATTGAAATTATTCAAAGCGGTACCCCCCCTGAGTCAAATATTCCGCAATATAAACAATATAAAGTTCAAGAAGTAATAAGAAAAAACCAAATATTATTAGCGCAGGTTACTAAGGAAGAACGAGGCAATAAGTGCGCCGCCTTCACTACTTATATATCCTTGGCTGGTAAATATTGTGTTTTAATGCCTAATAAAGGCTCGCAAAACGGTATATCGCGTAAAATATCAAACGGGGAAGAAAGGAAAAGACTGAAAGATATTTTAAATAAAATAGTAAACGGTGACAAAAATGCTTATAGCGTCATTGTTAGAACCGCAGGTATAGGAAGTAGCACCTTAGATTTGAAGAAAGACTATAATTATTTAGCAAGGTTATGGAATAAAATTCGTAAAAGTACTATTAAATTTCCGGCTCCGTGTTTTATTCATGAGGAAGATAGTATAATACGTAAAACCATACGTGATATGTGCGATCACAATGTTAAAGAGGTGGTAATTCAAGGACAAGAGGGTTATGAAGACGCTTCAAAATTTATGCAGGATTTATTACCTTCAGAGCTTGTAAAGCTGAAAGAGCATAAAAGTAAAACTCCTATATTTACTAAGTTTCAAGTAGAAGAGCAATTAGTTAAATTATATCAGCCTGTAGTGACGTTACCTTCAGGAGGATATATCGTTATTAATCCTACGGAAGCTCTTATTTCAATTGATGTAAATTCCGGTAAATCAACTTCTGAACAAAATATTGAAGAAACGGCACTAAAAACTAATTTAGAAGCAGCCAAAGAAGTAGCCAGGCAAGTAAAGCTTAGAGATCTATCAGGTTTGATAGTTGTTGATTTTATAGACATGAGCGAAGCTAAGAATCGTAAAATTATTGAACGATCCTTTAAAGAGTTTTTAAGTCGTGATCGTGCTCGTATACAAACCGGTAATATTAGTCAGTTTGGACTACTTGAATTCTCAAGGCAGAGATTACGTTCTTCTTTCTTAGAAACTAATTCGGCAATTTGTTCTCATTGTAACGGTAAAGGAGTCATTAGAGCGAGTGACGCTAATGCTATGTTAATTTTACGTACTATAGAGAATGAAATTTTTGAAGAAAGAATTGATGTAATAAATGTTTTTACCAACATCATTTCAGTTATTTATCTACTTAATAATAAACGTGCTGAGATAAAATTTATTGAAGAAAAATATGATATAAAGCTTAATTTTTATTCCGATCCTAATGCTACATCAGATAGTTATTCGATTGAAAAAGTGAAGCTGTTGAAGAAAAATAACAATAATGTTAATTCTGTTAAGCCGGTAATTCAGAATCATAGTGCCGATTATACTGAAGAAGAGCTGAAAAAAGAACAGTTACGCAAAAATAAACATAAATGGAAAACAGCTAATAATAGTAATAATATTACTAATGAAGTAAAAGATAAGAGTTTAGAGGCAAAAGAATTGGTAGAGCAAACCGTAAGCGTTGTGGAAGGGGTGAAAGTTGTAGAAAGTAATGCCAGCTTAGAAGAAGCACAAGTTGCTCCAAAAAAGACAAAACGTAGATATCGTAATAAAACATCAAATAAGAAACGTCCTTCTAATACCATCGAAGATACGGAAAAGAATGCAGAGTCTTGATTTGAGGGCTATAAATATGTCATTCCTGCGAAAGCAGGAATCCAGTAATCTTTAATGTCACCCCGTGGCTTGACCACGGTGGTTATAAAAAAAATACTAATATTATTAGTATTTTTAGCTGGATCACGCGATCAAGTTGTGGGATGATAAATGATAAAATGATAAACCTATCCACGCAACAAGGCCTACGCGGGGATGACATAGCAATGCCGTAATGACGAGATAAAAAACATAGACTTAAAATAAAAGTGCAGAAAAGTTTAATTACAAAATGGTTGTGTATAAGTTGTATAATGGTCATAGCGACGATTGTTATAGGGGGGATAACAAGGCTTACCGGTTCTGGTTTATCTATAGTTGAGTGGCGTCCGGTAACCGGTATTTTGCTGCCTTTTAGTTTTGAAACCTGGCAAGCGGAATTTGCTAAATATAAAGCTTTTCCTGAATATAACTCCGTTAATTACGGAATTACTTTATCACAGTTTAAGTTTATTTATCTGTTAGAGTTTATACATCGATTACTCGGTAGAATTACAGCTTTAATATATATTGTACCTTTAATATATTTTTATTTTAAAGATGTTATAAAAAATCATGACATGCTACCTTATATAATTGCTTTGTTGTTATTTTGCGTACAAGGCTTTATGGGGTGGTATATGGTTAAAAGCGGCTTGTTGAATAGTCCGTATGTTAGTCATTTTCGACTTGCTTTTCATTTAATTATCGCCGTAATTATTTATCACATACTTTTTTATCAACTAATAAAAAATCGTTGTGATATTTTGTTAATCCCGTCACAAACAGATTTAAAATTACCATTAATATTTTCCGGTATTGCTATTACTGTAGTATATGTGCAAATTTTTTTAGGTGCTTTAGTTGCAGGGCTTGATGCAGGGCTGATATATAATAGTTTCCCGCTGATGGATGATAGCTTTATCCCGATGGAGATAAAAGATAATTTCTTTGATCTTAAAAATTGGTATGATCCGGTTTTTATACAATTCATACATCGTTTAGGCGGCTATAGCGTATTTTTGGTTGTTGTAGTTTTGATAATCTGCTTGTTAAAAATAGAACATCTAAAATTAAATAAGATAGCATATTTTCTAATGATTGCATTATTGATGCAGGTATCTACCGGAATAATTACTCTTTTATACTCTGTACCTATAATAATTGCCTCTATACATCAGCTTTTTGCTATAATCCTTTTATCTGTAATAATTTGGTGCTATTTTTTAATAAAAAGTTCCTAATTTATTAAAAATATGATCATCGATGTCAATACTCCTATTTCTTCTAGATTAGATAAATATTTAAAACGTCTATATCCCTTATTGACTCAAGGAGCAATAGAGAAAGCATTACGTCAAAAACAAATTACCGTTAATTCTCAGAAAGCAGAAGCGAGTTTAAGAGTAAAAGGCGGCGATAAAATTTTTATTAACGATAAGTTTAATTTACCTGTTAAGCAACCTGAAAAATTAGTTTTTACCGACGCTGAAATTAAGCTAGCGAAGAAAATTACTAACGATTATTTGATATATGCAGATGATAATTTAGTAGCTATAAATAAACCTGCAGGTCTTGCTACTCAAGGCGGCAGTAAAATAAATTTATCTATTGACTCTGCATTAAAATATTTGAATTATAAAGGTGCTGATTTTAAGCTAGTACATAGATTAGATAAAGAAACAAGTGGTTTGCTCTTAATAGCCAAAAATTATTTAAGTAGTATAAAACTTCATGATGCTTTTAAAGAAAAATTGGTTGTAAAAACATATTTTGCCGTAACCTATGGGAAGCCAATTAAAAATGTAGGCGAAGTTAGAAGTAATATAGAAAAGAGTAAAGGAAGTACACCTAAAATTACTGATATTGATAGTGAAAATGGTAAACTTGCCATTACTTATTATAAAGCACTTAAATCACTTGATAATAACTTATTTTTAATTAAATTTACGCCGGTTACAGGTAGAATGCATCAATTAAGGTTGCATGCTAAATTATTAGGTTGTCCGATACTTGGAGATGATAAATATGGTAATAAAGAAATAATGCCGTATAGTAAATATATGTTCTTGCATGCTAATAATATATGTTTATCTGAAAAAATTTTTGGTAAAGAGATTAAGTTAGAAGCAAAATTACCATTTTATTTTACTAGACGTCTTACATAACGCAGCTAATAGGGAGAAATTTGAAGGAGACACGGAACGCAGAACCACAGCGTAGACTTGACATGAGGATTCGAGTACCGGATCGACGTACAAATTACCTTTAGAAGCAAGTTATGTAAGACGTCTATTGATAAGTTTATGGAGTGTTGAAGTTATGATTCGTAGATATTTTTTGTTGCTGCTTTTTTCTATTACTAATTGTATTGATTGTTTTGCAGATATACAGCAAAGAATCAATGAAGCAGAAAAAGAATATATAAGTAATAGATTTTTAAATGCCGTTTTTATGTTTGCCGATGATTATAAACCTTTATTAACCGGTGCTAAAGGAATTTTTGCTTTAAACGGTGAGCAATTAAAAGCAAATGAAATGATGCCTATTGCTTCTGCTACAAAGTCTTTTACAGCAGCGGGAATCTTAAAATTACAAGAACAGGCATTATTAAATATTAACGATAAAATTTATAAATATCTTGATCCGGAAATGTGGGGTGGAAAAGTGCCGGATTGGGCATATAAAATATCTATCCATAATTTATTAACGCATAGTAGCGGTATTGCTGAATATTTTAGTTTTGTTAAACTTGATTTAAATATGCCTAAGAAAGAGATTCACAAGAAAATATTACAATTTGTTTCTTCTAAGCCTTTAGAAATATCTATAGGGAAAAAATTTAAATATAGTAATACTAATTTTGTTATACTCGGTATGATTATAGAAAAGGTGGCTAAAAAAGATTTAGCTAACTTTTTTTATGATGAATTTTTTAAACCGCTTAATATGAAATCTACTAGTTTTGCTTCATATAGTGAAGCCGCTAGAATCCAAAAAAACGTTATTAGTTCTAATTATCCGGTAAGATATTTTTTAACGCCTAATAATAGTAATAAACCTATATTTACTCCCGTAACTGCTGATTTTTTAGCAGTTCCTTGTGCTGACGGTGGTATAATATCAACACCGGCTGATCTTATTAGATGGTATAGGGCATTAAATGAGGAGAAAATTCTTTCTAAGAAGTCGTATAAACTTATGACTACTAAATATTTTTTAGCAAAAGATATAGAAGGGCGTAAGTCTTATATAGGTTACGGTATTTTTCTTACTGATCTTGATTCTAAGCGTTTAATGATTCATTATACGGGAAAAGCCCTTGGAATACAAAGTGAAGCAGGATATGTTTTGCCTGATAATCTTTATTTTGCTATACTCAGTAATACTATGATAAAAATTCCTGAAGAAGAAAAAGATAAAATTGACATGAAAAATCCTTTAAATCAACTTGGAATAATTTATTTTAGAGATGCAATAATAGGGGCAGCTATAAAAAATTAAATAGACTTGTTGTATAACCTATCTTATAAAGAGGAATTTGAAAGAAACATGGAACGCAGCACCGCAGCGTACGCTTAGTACGTGAGGATGTACCAGATTGACATACAAATTACCTTTAGAAGGAGGTTATACAATAAGTCTAATGAAGATAGTTACTTGGAATATTAATTCATTGCGTTTACGGATCGATTTATTAAGAAAATTAGCATATGAACATCAGCCGGATATTATTTTACTTCAAGAAACAAAGGTAGCTGACTCATTATTTCCTCTTGAAGTTATTAAAAATATAGGCTATGAACATGTAATATATTCAGGGCAGAAATCATATAACGGTGTTGCTATTATTTCAAAATTTCCTTTGAATAATGTTTTTTCATTGGAGTTATATAATAGTGATAAAAGGCATATAGCAGCTATAGTTAATGATATAGAAATACATAATTTTTATGTTCCTGCCGGTGGTGATATACCTGATATCGAGGTAAATACAAAATTTAAGCATAAGCTCGAATATGTAAGGTTAATGCAGGAATGGTTAACTACTAACCGTACTAAAAACGATAAAATGATTATTGTCGGGGACTTGAACATTGCTCCGCATGAACATGATGTATGGTCTAGTAAGCAGTTGCGAAATGTTATCAGTCATACCGATATTGAACGCTCGTTATTGGTAGAGCTACAAAATGCGTTAGGTTTTATTGATAGTAGCAGACATTTCGTATCGCTTGACGAAAAATTTTATACTTGGTGGAGTTATAGAAATATAGATTGGAAAAAATCGAACAGAGGTAGAAGGCTTGATCATATTTGGGTTAGCGATAATTTAAAAGATGCATTATTTTCTATGCATTTACTACCAGAAGCGCGTGATTGGTCTCCACCTTCGGATCATGTACCATATTTTGTGACTTTTAATTTATAGGTGTCACCCTGTGGCTTGACCACGGGGTGACAATAGTCTTAAGGAGTAATTAGTGGATATTAAGTTAGGAAAATATAAGCCGACAAAGGAAGAATGTATAAAAAGCTTTAAAGATATGCTCCTACTGCGTCGTTTTGAAGAAAAATGCGGTCAGTTATACGGAATGGGAGAAATCGGTGGTTTTTGTCATTTATATATAGGGCAAGAAGCAGTAATTTCTGCAGTAGATATGGTTAAACAAAAAGGTGATAGCACTATTACTAGCTATCGTGACCATGCTCATATTATTTTAGCAGGAACTGAGCCTAAGTATGTTCTTGCCGAGCTTATGGGGCGTGTTACAGGTTGTTCGAAAGGTAAGGGTGGCTCGATGCATTTATTTGATGTACCAAACAAATTTTATGGTGGACACGGTATAGTAGGGGCTCAAGTACCGATAGGCACAGGGCTTGCGTTTGCTGAAAAATATAACGATACGCATAATATCTGTTTTACTTTTTTAGGTGACGGTGCCGTTAATCAAGGTCAGGTATATGAAGCTTTTAATATGGCTGCTTTATGGGGTTTGCCGGTAGTTTATATTATTGAAAATAACGAATATTCGATGGGGACGTCTGTAGCACGTTCTACCTTTATGCGTGATTTATATAAGAAAGGGGAATCGTTTGGGATTAAAGGATTTCAGCTAGACGGTATGGATTTTGAAGAAATGTATGACGGCTCTAAGCAAGCAGCCGAGTATGTTAGAGAAAATAGCTTTCCTCTGATATTAGAGGTAAAAACTTATCGTTATCGTGGGCATTCGATGTCCGACCCGGCAAAATATCGCAGTAAAGAAGAAGTTGAGCAATATAAAGAGCGTGATCCGTTGGTAATAATAAGAAAAACGATACTCGACAATAAATATGTAACCGAAGGGGATTTAAAAGAAATAGAACAGTTGGTAAAAGAAATTGTGAAAGAAGCAGTAGAATTCTCAGAAAATTCACCGCTACCTGATGAAGGGGAGTTGTATACACAGGTGTACTGTTAAGGCGTTATTGCGAGGAAAAACTGTAAGTTTTGACAAAGCAACCTCAGGAATTTGTTATTATTTCATGAGATTGTCACGCAGCCTACGGCTGCTCGCAATGATGTTCATGCAGGTAAGCCTCTTTGCAATGACGTTTAATTTAATCAAATAAAAAAGAAAAATGCAAATAACGGTACGTGAAGCATTGCGTGATGCAATGCAAGAAGAGATGATAAGAGACGACAAGGTTTTCGTCATAGGCGAGGAAGTTGCGGAATATCAAGGAGCTTACAAGGTAACTCAAGGATTACTAAAGCGATTTGGTCCTAAGAGGGTAATTGATACACCGATAACGGAATATGGTTTTGCAGGGCTTGCAGTCGGAGCAGCTTTTGCAGGACTTCGCCCGATCGTGGAGTTTATGACCTTTAACTTTGCTATGCAAGCATTCGATCACATAGTTAATTCAGCTGCAAAAACGCATTACATGTCAGGTGGGCAGGTCAAATGTCCGATAGTATTTAGAGGACCAAACGGAGCAGCAAGTAGAGTAGCTGCACAACATAGCCAAAATTATACAGCTTGCTATTCCCACATTCCGGGATTAAAAGTAGTAGCTCCTTATAGTGCAGAAGATCATAAAGGACTTATGCTTACAGCTATTAGGGATGATAATCCCGTTGTTTTTTTAGAAAATGAAATTTTATATGGTCATAGTTTTGACATACCGGAAACAATCGAGCCTATACCCTTGGGGCAGGCAAAAATTTTAAGAGAGGGTAATAGTGTCACTATAGTCACTTTCTCGATTCAAGTAAAACTTGCCTTAGATGCTGTAAATGTTTTGCAGAATGATAATATTGATTGCGAGGTTATTGATCTTCGCACTATTAAACCGCTTGATACTGAGACAATAATAGAATCAGTGAAAAAAACTAATCGTTTAGTTGTGCTGGAAGAAGGGTGGTTTTTTGCCGGTGTTGGTGCAAGTATAGCTTCTATTGTTATGAAAGAAGCATTTGATTATTTAGATGCTCCGATAGAGATTGTAAGTGGCAAAGATCTTCCCCTTCCTTATGCTGTTAATTTAGAAACACTAGCTCTGCCCAGTGAGAGCGATGTAATAGAAGCCGTTAAAAAGGTTTGTTATTATAGTATTTAATGTATTAGTTTAGTTTTTTCATCATTGGGAGCAACTGAAAGGAGCGTGGCAATCTCATAAATCAAGATTCCAGAGATTGCTTCGTCAAAACTTACAGTTTTTCCTCGCAATGACGGTGTCAACATTTTTTAAGCATACCTACTTTGCAGCTCTTTTACGGTCGTTAGGGTCAAGTAGAGCTTTACGTAAACGAATAGATTTTGGTGTTACTTCAACTCGCTCGTCATCTTGTATATAGCTGATTGCCTGCTCTAACGTTAAAAGCATTGGTGGAGTTAGCCTTATGGCTTCGTCTTTACCTGCTGCTCTAACGTTGCTCAGTTGTTTCGCTTTTAGTGGGTTTACCTCTAAATCATTATCACGATTATGTTCGCCGATAATCATGCCTCTATATACTTTATCACTAGGGTTTATAAACATTTTCCCCCTTTCTTCTAGATTCCATAGAGCATATGCGACCGCTGCTCCATCACCGTTAGAGATAAGCACGCCGTTACGTCTTCCCTCGATATTTCCTTTATAATCAGCGTATCCGTGGAAAATACGATTCATAATTCCTGTGCCTCGTGTTTCAGTTAAAAATTGGCTGTGATAGCCGATTAACCCTCTAGACGGTCCAATAAACGTAACACGGCTTTTACCGCCGCCTGATGGCCTCATATCAGTCATTTCGGCTTTTCTCAGTGCTAAAGATTTTACAACTACTCCAACATAATCATCATCAACGTCAACTTGGATTTCTTCCATCGGTTCTTGCTTATTACCTTTCTCATCAGTTTGGAATAATACTTCGGGTCTGCTAATAGATAGCTCAAACCCTTCACGACGCATAGTTTCAATTAAGATACCAAGTTGTAACTCACCACGCCCTGCAACTTGGAAAGCATTTTTCTCGGCAGCTTCAGTAACTTTTAATGCAACGTTACTTTCAAGCTCACGCATTAACCTAGCCCCAATTAAGCTCGACGTAACTTTTGTCCCTTCGCTTCCTGCAAGCGGTGAGTCATTAACGCTAAAAGTCATGGATAAAGTCGGTGGATCGATAGGTAGAGACGGTACGGCCTCGGTTACCTCAGGGGAGCAGATAGTATCGGCAACGTTGGCGTTTTCAACGCCTGCTACGGCAATAATATCGCCGGCTGTAGCATCATTTATAGCGATTCGCTCTAAGCCTCTAAAGGCTAATATTTTAGTTATACGTCCGGTTTCAAGTACTTTATTCTTACGATTTAATACTTTTACGTTTTGGTTAATTTTAACGGTGCCGCTTTGTACACGACCTGTTAAAACCCTACCGAAGAAAGAATTATATTCTCTAGTAGTAACAAGCATAGAAAACGGTGCTTTGTCATCGGCTAAGGGTTTTGGTACATGCTGTACTATAAGGTCGAAAAGTGGTGCTAAATCATCTGCTAAATTGTCTAAAGGATTAATTTTATCATCAAAGGTTAAAGATGCTCTACCTGCTCTACCTGATGCATAAACTATAGGGAAGTCAAGCTGATCGTTGTTTGCTTCAAGTGCCACAAATAGCTCAAATACTTCATCGATAACTTCTTTAATTCTTTGGTCATCTCTATCGATTTTATTAATAACGACAATAGGTTTTAAGCCGAGATTTAACGCTTTAGAAAGCACGAATTTTGTTTGCGGCATTGGTCCTTCCGATGCATCGACAAGTAGCACTACACCGTCAACCATGCTAAGGATGCGTTCTACTTCACCGCCAAAATCGGCGTGTCCTGGTGTATCAACTATATTGATACAGATATCGTTCCACATAAGAGCAGTGCATTTGGCAAGTATCGTGATTCCACGCTCACGCTCAAGATCGTTAGAGTCCATAGCACGCTCAGCAACTGCTTGGTTAGCTCTAAATGTTCCGCTTTGTTTAAGCATGTTATCAACAAGCGTAGTTTTCCCATGATCAACGTGGGCAATAATTGCTATATTACGAATAGATGTCATCTTTAAAAATTCTCACAAGTTTACAATAGTTTTTCGTATTATACACTAAAATACCAAAAATTGGAATATAAGTTCTTGAAAAAGAAATTGATTTAACTGCAGAATAAAAATTACTAAGGATTTTTAAGCTTTAAAATAAGAGAAATTAATGAACGATAATACAGCTTTATTTATATTTGATTGTGACAATATTTTAGTTGGACATTCGCATAATTATATAGGAGAGAGATTAGGAGGTTTAATAGCGCGTAATATACAAAATCGCTTTTTTAGCTCCTATGAAGAACGAGAGCAAGAAAAAGTTAGGCTTGAGTAAAAATTTTCTATAGAGCTGATGGAGAAATTCTTAGATAATGAAAATTTAGGTTGGAAAAATGAAGAGCAAATAGCACGCCTTTTTAAGAATATTATATTGTCCGGTCAAAAATAGCTATAGCATCATTTAATGACTATCCTCATGCTGTAAAATATGCATTAGAAAGGTTACTAGGAAAGGAAGATGCAGCAAAAATTTATATAAACTCAGCTTTACCTTCTAATAATTTTGAAGAAATACAAAATTGTACTAAAAAAGAATATATAAGAGAAATAATTAATAATACCGAAATAACTAATAAAAAACGTATTTTTCATGGATGATGATATTAAACATGTCAATGCTGCAAAAGACTATGGTATTACAGCAGTTTTGGTTAAGAACAAAGGAACAGATCATATTCATAAAGCTTTTAATTTTTTATATGAATTTAATGAACAGCATGAAATTTATGTTGAGCTAGAAGAACCGGCTACTGAAAACCTTTGCTTAGTGATGAAGAGAGTACTTATTTAAGTCCTGAAGCAATAAAAGCTATTTCGTTTGAACCTATTTCTAGTGATTATTATTCGGATGGTGAATATACACCATGGGGGGAGGTGGGAATGTGCCAATGTTAGGTAAAGGTTAAGTTTTTAATTATAGACAAATTGTTTGATGTTGTTTATTCTTAGATTAATAAGGGTGTTGCTCCAGTGTCATTCCCGCGTAGGCGGGAATCCAGTCATCTTGAATGGTCATCCCGCGACTTGATCGTGGGATCTCAGGATACTGTCTGTGACACAAGATCCCGTGGTCAAGCCACGGGATGACAATCCTAGCCGACACCGTTTAATCTAAAAGGATCAAGGATGATATACCGAATATTATGTTTATGCATATTCATAATAAATTTCTCAACGATTACGGAGGCACAAAATGTGCCAATTAAAGAAGATAATTTTAAAGTTAGAGTAGCTGTTGCTGATGTCCAATCTATATTGGAAGGTTCGATCGCTATAAAAGATTTGCGTAAAAAAATCGAAAAGCTTAATCATAAAATTCAAGAGGATATTGCTGCAAAAGAAGCAGAATTTAAACCGCTGGAAGAGAAGCTGCTAAATGAGCGTTCTCATTTAAGTGAAACCGAATTTGAGCATAAAGTAAACGAATTTAATGCAAAAGTTAGCCACGTTAGAAAAGAAATTCAGATTAAGAAAACAAAGCTTGAACAAGCCCATGCTGAGGCTATGAGTAGAGTCCATGAAACAACTATTACAATAATTAGTGAACTTGCTGAGAAATATAACCTTAATTTGGTAATTCCAAGTTCTCAAGTCTTATATGCCAAAAATAATTTGAATATAACTTCCGAAGTGACTTTTATGTTGAATGAGAGATTAAAAGAAGTAACAATAAACTATTGATAGTGTTGTATGGATTTTTGTGTGTCATTCCCGCGTAGGCGGGAATGACATAAACAAGAGAGTATTTAATATGGTAGAATTTACACCGATTACAATTGCATACGGGGACGGTATAGGTCCTGAAATAATGGAGGCAGTGCTTTATATATTACGTAAAGCCGAGGCTCGTATTCGTTTAGAAACCATTGAAGTAGGTGCAAAGCTTTACAAGAAGCATTATACTTCAGGTATAAGCGAGGAAAGTTGGGAATCAATACAACGCACCGGTATTATACTTAAAGCCCCGATTACTACTCCGCAAGGTGGAGGATATAAAAGTTTAAATGTCACGATTCGTAAAACATTACAGCTTTTTGCTAATATTCGTCCTTCTGTTTCGTTTCATCCTTTTACTAGAACATTACATCCAAATTTGAACCTAACTATTATACGTGAGAATGAGGAAGATTTATACGCAGGTATAGAATACCGCCAAACGCATAATATGTATGAGTCAATGAAGTTGATAAGTCATACAGGATGTGAGAAGATTATTAGATATGCTTTTGAATATGCAGTAAAAAATAACCGTAAAAAAGTCACGTGTTTAAGCAAAGATAATATTATGAAATTTTCCGATGGGGTTTTGCATAAAGTATTTAATGAGATTGCAAAAGAATACCCGGAAATTAATAACGCGCATTATATTATCGATATCGGGACGGCAAGGCTTGCTACCAAACCGGAAATATTTGACGTTATCGTAACTTCTAATTTATATGGTGATATCATATCTGACGTAGCTGCTGAAATTTCAGGCTCGGTAGGTCTTGCAGGTTCTGCAAATATTGGGCAGCATTATGCGATGTTTGAAGCGGTACATGGAAGTGCTCCCGATATTGCTGGTGAAGATATCGCAAATCCGTCAGGGCTTTTAAATGCTGCAATAATGATGTTAGTACATATAGGGCAGGGTGATATCGCTACATTAATCGAAAATGCTTGGAAAAAAACTATAGAGGATGGCGTTCATACAGCCGATATATATAACGAGCAGAGTTCTAGTAAAAAAGTCGGTACAAAAGAATTTGCCGAAGAAGTAACGAAAAGATTAGGACAGTCACCGACAAAGCTACCTAAAGCAGATTATCCCTTAATTGCTGAGAAGCAAGAAAGCAATATAGATTATAAAATTGATACTAAAGAAGTTAAGCAATTGGTCGGTACGGATATATTTGTGAATATGAATGTATCTTCTGCTCACGATATAGCAGATAAAATTAATAAACTTGATCTTGGTAATTTTGAGTTAAAAACAATCTCGTCAAAAGGATTAAAGCTGTGGCCTTGTGATACAAGGTTTGAAACTGTTTCCGATCATTGGTGTTGTCGTTTTATGAATAAAGATGGTACAGAAATAAAGCATTTAGATATAGCAAGATTGCTTGAAGCTTTAAGCACAGCAAATATCGATTTTATCAAAGTAGAGAATCTGTTTGAATTTGACGGAGTTGCAGGTTATAGCTTGGCTCAAGGTGAGTAAAAACGTCATTGCGAGTGAACTTTAATTCGTGCGGCAATCTCAGGACTTTTGCATGAGATTGCCTCGTCAATTATTTCATAATTTCCTCGCAATGACGAAAAAAGGATAAACACAATGACACTATACTATATAGGAATTTTATTAGTAATTATTGGATTATTTGCTATATTTTCAGGAATAATCGGTTTTTTTAGATTTCCTGATTTTTATACTAAATTACATGCAGCAAGTGTTATTGAGAGTTTCGGCGTGCCTATTTGCTTAATAGGTTTTGCGTGCATTGAAGCAGATATTGTGAACTCTGCTAAATTAATTTTAGCGGCTTTATTGATTTTTATACTAAATCCGGTAGCAACTCATGCACTTGGTAAAGCATCTTTATTTATGAAAATTAGAGCTTGTAGTACTGTCATTGCGAGGAAAATTACGAAGTAATTGACGAAGCAATCTCAGGATGCTTGATAAGATTGTCACGTCGAAATTACGTTCCTCCTCGCAATGACGTTAAATTTTAACAACCATATGATAGTAAAGACAGCTTTAAATTTTGATCTCGGCAATTACCTACTTAACTTAATTGTTTTTTTATTGATATTAATCTCGATAAAAATAATTTTTGCTAAAGATTTACTAAATGCAGTGATTGCTGCTTCTGTATTTAGCTTATTAATTGGTGTATCTTATCTTATTATGGATGCTCCTGATGTCGCAATGACTGAGGCAGCACTTGGAGCTTGCTTATCAACATGCGTATATTTGAATTTGTTGCGTAAATTACCTTTGGATTTAAAGAATATTGAGAGAACTAATATTATTCCAGCAAGTTTAATATGTTTATTGTTTGTAGTAACTCTTGCTTATATGGGGCTAGAATTACCGAATTACGGTGATGATAATGCTCCTATTCATATGCATTCAAGTAAATATTATATCGAAAATACCTCTAGAGATATAGGGGTACCTTCTTTTGTTGCGGCTATTCTTGCAAGTTATCGTGGATATGATACTTTAGGTGAAACTAGCGTAATTTTAATTGCAGGAATTGCTGTGCTGTTGATATTTTCAAGAAAGTTTGATGATGTCATATCGCGGCTTGATCGCGGTATCTTAGGACACAGCAGGCGATACAAGATCCCGTGGTCAAGCCACGTGATAACAAATCCAATAATAAAATATATTACTAGTTTTATAATACCTTATATAATTTTATATAGTATATATATTCAGCTTAACGGTGAGTCTTCGCCGGGTGGTGGGTTTCAAGCAGGTGTTATATTTGCATCTAGCCTTATTGCTTATGATTTAGTTTACGGTAATCGAAAATTAAGCCGATATTTTCCTCCTAACGTGCTAGTTTGTATTGCGGTTTTAGGTGTAGCAATATATGTAATTGTAGGAACAATATCACTCTTTTTTAACGATAATTATTTAAATTATTATTCACTAACAAATTTTATCAATGATAAGCTACTTGCTCAGCATATTGCGATAGTTATTGTTGAAATTGGTATAGGTTTAACTGTTGCAGCTATTATGTACTTAATTTACAACGTATTTAATAATTATGAATAGTCTATTTGTACTAATTAAGCGTGAATTTATAGTGCAGAATCGCATTAATAATATAATTAAATATCTAGTTATATTTTTTTTATTTTGCATAATTAGTACTGTTTTAATTAACAGTGAAAGGGATATTAACAAATTCGGTTTAATTTTTTCGGTAATTTGTTTATTAATTTCATTAATCGGTTTTTCTTCAGTTATATTTAAATCTGATTTGGAAGACGGAAGCTTAGAGTTATTATTATCAATTGTTAGTCATGAAGAAATTATATTGGCTAAATTTTGTGCTATATTTATCAGCAGTACGATAGGGCTGGTTTTTGTTTTACCCATTATTTATGTTTTTTTTGATCAAACTTTGCTTGAGATAATATTTTTCTTTATTAGTGTATGGATGATATTAGTGTTATCAAGTAGTTTAGTAGTGTTATCCGGTAGCATGCAATGTTATTTTAAGAGGGATGCTAACTTTGTCGGTACGTTTATCATGCCGTTATTAATTCCGAATATTATAATGACAGGTTTAATATTACAAGATAATAACTTACAATTAATTTTTATTATGATAGGAATTAATTTAGTATTTTTACCGATTTCACTCTTCTTGAGTTCCTGTTTAATTAAAAATATTTATAATATTACGTGATTTTGCTTTATTTTTACTAATGTAGTGATATAAAATAAGATGAATATTATTAATAAATTTTTTTGAGCAAAATATATGTGGCAGGCTTTACGAAGGTTAATGGCAGCAAATCCTATGGGATTTTTTCTGTGGTCTATTATCACTAAATGGTATTTAATTATAGCAGTTGCTTCCTTAATTACTGTATATTATACAGTATTGGGCTTAAAAAAAATTGGGTTTATAGATTATTTTACTGAAACTACAGTTGAGATATTAGATACAACTAAAGCAGTTGCTCAAAATTGTACTACAAAACTCGGTCCTAATTGGAATCATTTAGTTAGTTTTTGGAATTGCTTAAGTGATCCTGGCGAATATAAGCATGAAGAAGGGACAGGAGCAAAAGTGTTAGAAGATGAAATAAATAAGCTTACGCCAAAACAAGCAGATAGTGCTGCAGACGCTGAACGTCCTATAATAAATCCTTATGAAGAACTAGAAAATCCAAATAATCTTAATAATACCCCAAGCGGTAGTAATAATAATCGTTAATTTATGTCATTTTAATATTATATGTCGGATACTGAAAATAATAAAAACAAACAAACAACACGTCGTGATTTTATGGTTCTAACGGCTAGTAGTGTTGCAGCAGTTGGGGCAGCATGTACTCTTTGGCCTCTCGTTGATTCTTTAAACCCTTCTGCGGACGTGCTAGCTTTATCATCAATTGAGGTTGATTTATCAAATATTGCGGTAGGTCAAACAGTTACGGTTAAATGGCAAGGTAAACCAATTTTTATCACTAACCGTACGTCTGACAAAATAGCTGAAGCAAGAGCCGTTAAAATGTCAGAGCTGATTGATCCTGAAGCAGATGAAGCACGTGTGAAAGCAGGGCATGATAATTGGCTGGTGACGATCGGGATCTGCACGCATTTGGGTTGTGTGCCGCTTGCTAATCAAGGTGAATATGATGGATGGTTCTGTCCGTGCCATGGTTCACAATATGATTCTTCAGGTAGAGTTAGAAGAGGTCCTGCTCCTTTAAATTTAGCTGTGCCGCCTTACACTTTTGTTAGCGACAAAAAAATTAGAATCGGGTAATTTATTTATGAATGAAGATATTACCCCTAAAAAGCCTAATTCTATTATAGAATGGATAGATTATCGTCTTCCTATTTTTACGTTCCTAAAGCATTTTAGTCATTATCAAACTCCGAAAAATCTTAGCTATTTATGGAATTTAGGCTCTATTACCGGTATTGCGTTAGTAATTCAGATAATCACCGGCGTCATACTTGCTATGCACTATACTCCGCATATTGATCATGCTTTCGATAGTGTTGAGCGAATCATGCGTAATGTGAATTACGGTTGGTTACTGCGTTATACTCATGCGGTAGGTGCATCGATGTTTTTTGCCGCCGTATACTTACACATAGCAAGAGGTTTGTATTACGGCTCTTATAAAGCACCTAGAGAACTGCTTTGGCATATCGGTATCATCATTTTTCTAACCATGATGGCTACTGCTTTCATGGGTTACGTGCTTCCTTGGGGGCAGATGAGCTACTGGGGAGCAACGGTTATTACTAATTTATTTTCCGCTATTCCGTTAATAGGGGAATTCATAGTTACGTGGTTATGGGGTGGTTTTTCTGTTGATAACCCGACATTAAATAGGTTCTTCTCACTGCATTATTTATTGCCGTTTATTATTGTTGCTTTAGTGATGCTGCATTTAGTGGCCTTACATCAGCATGGTTCAAATAACCCAAAAGGGATAGATGTAAAAAGCCCTAAAGATACTATTCCGTTCCACCCTTATTATACCGTAAAGGATTTTGTCGGTTTCGGAGTTTATTTCATAATATTTGCCTATTTTATTTTTTACGAACCTAATTATTTAGGACATCCCGATAATTACATTCCGGCAAATCCGTTAGTTACGCCTGCCCACATTGTCCCTGAATGGTATTTTCTGCCGTTTTATGCAATACTTAGAGCCGTGCCGTCTAAGCTCGGTGGGGTGCTATTAATGTTCGGAAGTATATTTGTGTTATTCTTACTACCTTGGCTTGATACTTCAAAAGTTAGAAGTAGCAATTATAGACCGATATACCGCATTGCTTTTTGGATATTTATGGCAGATTGTTTATTGCTTGGTTATTTAGGTGGGCGGCCGGCAGAAGAGCCGTATATTACCATTAGCCGTTTTGCTGCTTGTTATTACTTTTTCCATTTCTTAGTAGCTTTGCCGCTGATAGGTAAATATGAAAAACCGCTGCCATTGCCGGAGGAGTTGTAAGAGTTAAGTCATTGCGAAGAGATGTCATTGCGAGGAAATTGCATAGCAATTGACGAAGCAATCTCAGGAGTTTATTATTATTTCATGAGATTGCTGTGTAGCATATGGCTGCTCGCAATGACGTTTTTTGTATTATACAAATTTATGAAGTAACCAATAGTATATATAGTAACTAACAAGAAAAATGGTATACTCTTATACTGGTGTTATTTCTAATTTAATAAAAAGAATATATCAACACAAAAATGATACAATTAGGTGGTTTAGTAAAAAGTATAATTGCAAAATTTTAGTATTTTATGAGCTCCATCAAACTATGAATTCAGCAATAAATAGAGAAAAATAAATTAAAGCCGGTTTAAGAGACAAAAAAATTAGATTAATAGAACTGTAATAAAAACATCATTGCAAGGAAAGACAAAATCTCAACACGACAATCTTATAAAATAATAATAAACTCCTGAGATTGCTTCGTCAAAATTTTCAATTTTCCCTTGCTTGCAATGACGACTCAAAAAAATTTATGAAAACTAAAGTACTTATCTCTATCATCATACTACTAACTTCGTGCTTAAGTTTAGCCAACAAAGAAGTATTACATCCAAAAAAGATGAAATGGTCGTTTGACGGCGTATTTGGTACAGTTAATCGTGAAGCAGCACAAAGAGGTTTTCAGGTTTATAAAGAAGTTTGTAGTGTCTGCCACGGTTTAAACAATTTATATTACCGTAATCTTAAAGATATTGGCTTTTCGGATGACGAGATAAAAGAGATTGCCAAAGGCTATACGATAAAAGACGGACCTAATGATGAAGGTGAGATGTTTGACCGTCCCGCTCTTCCCTCTGATCGTTTTGTACCTCCTTATCCTAATGAGCAAGCAGCAAGAGCAGCTAATAACGGTGCCCATCCTCCTGATTTATCGTTGATAATAAAAGCACGTCATGACGGAGCTAATTATATATATTCGCTACTTACCGGCTATACCGAACCGCCGGCAGATTTTAAGCTGATGCAGGGAACTCATTATAATCCCTATTTCCCTGGCGAGCAAATAGCAATGCCGCCGCCGCTTACAGACGGGCAGGTAACCTATATGGACGGTACTAACGCAAGTGTAGAGCAGATGTCGCAAGATGTTGCGGTATTTCTACAATGGGTAGCTGAGCCGGAAATGGAACATCGTAAATCTATGGGTCTTAAAGTTATGATGTTTTTAGTGGTATTTACTATCTTTTTCTATATTGCAAAAAACCGCATTTGGTCTAATTTAAAGTAATTGTTGAGTGGATCAGTTTTCCTATTATTGGCGTTGTTGTATGGATCATTAAACATGTTCGATGTCATTTCTGCGAAAGCAGGAATCCAGTTTTTTTAATCTAATTATATACTAAATTTTTATATAGTTTGCTGTGTTTTTATCATTTTTTACTGGATTCCTGCTTTCGCAGAAATGACATAAATAATCAGTCCATGTCCATGCTGCCCCTTTTTGCCTCTTTCTTATTATAATGACTTATCTTTGCTATACTTCCTAAAATTTATATAGATAGGCATTTATGATTACTTATAACAGGATTTATTAGTTCAATAATTCCTGAAATTTTGAAAATATATAAAGATATTAACGACAAAAAACACGAGATAAATATTTTAGACCGTCAAATTGCTAATAACAAACTTAATTAGTCTAAAACTTTTACAGAGCTTACCATATCACAAGAAATGGCAGAGCAATATTCTCTTTACTCCACTTATAAATCAGGTGTTAGTTGGGTTGATGCTTTAAATGGTTCGGTAAGACCCGTGCTTTCCTATAGCTTTTTTGCAATGTATAGAGGAGTTAAATATGTTCAATATAAATCGTTAAAAAGTTTTGCTCTGCTAGTTGAATATCTAGATAGGAGCATAGAAGATCAAACTATTTTTGCGGAGATTATTAGTTTTTATTTTGGGCAGCGTACTTTCAGCAAATTATGGAAATATAAGACTTGAATTTTAAATAGATAATTTTATATGTTTAAATATATAACTAACAAAATTAATGGTGGTTTTATGTTAAAGAGCATAAGATTATATATTCCGTCTATAGCAGCTATAATTTTATCTAGTAATATTGCAATAGCTAATAAGAATTATGATTCGGGTAATGCAATGCCACTGCGTCAGGTAGCAGATTTAATAGATAATCAAATTACAAATATTGATAATTTATTTAAAAATAGATTGCCGCTTTATGAATCTAATAGCATAAAAAGCAATTTTATTACTAAAGATAAGCAGTATATTATTGTTATGGAAGTACCTGGCTTTAATAAAAGTCAAATTAAGGTTAAAGTAAACGGTAACAAATTATTTATTACAGGGAATATAGAAGAAAAAAATAAAGCTGATGATTTAGATAATTATATGAATAAAAATTTTAATTATGTAATATCATTATATGAAGATGTAGATCAGGCAAATATCTCTTCAAGCCTTAAGAATGGGATACTTACTATTATTCTACCTCGTATTGAGGTTAAAGAACAAGAAGCAAGAGAGATAGTAATTGATTAATCAAGCATTGCTAAATATTATAATTTTTCTGAAACAAAACCTTTCTCTATATAGTTAGGTAATTTTATTAGCTCCTGCTTTAGTTCATTATCTACTCCCATGGTTTCAAATTTTCGATCGACTAAGAAAATTATAGGTTTAGTGTTATGAATAAAGAAGAAGTCAAAATTCGGTTTGTTATCAAAATATCGATTAACACGAGGAAAATGATAAGCATGAGTAACAATAGCAATTTCGGCGTTACTTAAGTCAATATTACCGTTCTCATGCTCTTTATATAGAGTTTTAAATTGTCCGCCGGTATTGGTTTGGTTTTCCGGCAGCGTAAAAATATAAAAATTTTCTTTTGGATAATCGGTAATAATATTTTTATCAAGCGCTTCTTATAGTAATTTATTATCATATACGCTACGCCGTTAAATAAAATCATCGGTCCGTATTTTCTTCATATGTTAGGCTAGATATTTGCTTATCAAGTTTTTTAGCTGCTACTTCTCTTGCAATCTCTATACCAAGCCTCATCCTATTATATCCGTCCTCTTTATCTGCAGCCTTTATATTTTGAGTATCGGAATTGATAGGTATTTTGGTATAAGAATGTCTTGCGGATAAAACCCATACATATTTTATATTCTTATCTATCTGAGGATTTTCGGTTACATAAATATTTTGTATTTCTGAGATAAAATTCTTGCGAATTTTTTCATTAGCAGGATCAAACTCTAGATTATTTAAATCGGTTATTACCTGCTCAAAATGTTTATCTTGAATAAATTTTAAGTTTTTATAGTTTTTCATGTTGCGATAAAAATAATAAGGTTGAAATATGAAAATGTCATACCAAAAGCTTGACCATGATATCAAGAAAAATAACTTTTAGTAATTTATTCGTTTTTTAGCTTTGCTAGATCTTGAGGGGTAGGCAGGAATTTTTCAAGCTTTTTAGGTAATGTTGCTGTAAGCTTAAATTGTGGTACTCCTATTGGTTTTTGGATGCCTTCTATAGTGTATTCTACAGTAATACCTTGTTTTTCTTCGCACAAAATTAACCCAATTATAGGATTTACGAATTATCTTTAATTGTGCGATCCATTAAATTAAGATAAAAATTTAGTTTACCGGTATATTCCGGCTTAAACTTGCCGGTTTTTAATTCAATAACAACATAGCATTTGAGTTTTATGTGATAAAAAAAACTAAATCCAAATAATAATCTTCTCCCTCAAGTTCTATATGATACTGATTGCCAACAAATGCAAAACCTTGTCCTAACTCTAATAAAAAGTTTTTAATATTATCTATCAATTTATTTTCTAAATCTCGTTCTATTATTTTACCTTGAATATCTAAAAATTCTAAGTTATATGGGTCTTTTATAATCGGCCTTGCTAAATCAGACTTGTAGCTCAGGTAAAGTATTGGAAAAGTTATTTATACCTTCCGCTGACCTTTCATGTAAATTACTTTTAATTTGCAAAGATAATACATTTCTTGATCAACCATTTTCGATGGTTTGTTGTGCATACCAAATTCTTTGATTTATATTTTTTAGTTTTGAAAAAATAATAATATTATGACTCCATGGGATTTCTCCAACCGCCTGTTGGAGAATTTGATCATTATTATATTCTGCAAAAAACTGACGCATATTAAGAAAGGTTTTGATATGATAATCCTTTCATTTCAGGAAATTCTTTACGCAAATCATCAGAAATATTTTGAATAACTTTTGATCCACATTTTTCTTTATTCTGACGTTCTAAAATTAATTTTTCTATATTCCAATAAGGAACTATCAATTCTTTATTCACTGCTAAATGGGCTCTATACTATAATACGAGCTTTGCTAATTTCTTGTTTTAAATTTTTAATTAAATCAGTATATGATTCGTTACTTAAAGTATTGCTCATTGATTTTCACTACTTCTTACCACCCGCATTCATAGCAAGGTTTGCGGAAATAAATTCTTCAAGGTCACCGTCAAGCACTCCTTTAGTATCGGAAGTTTCATAATCGGTACGTAAATCTTTTACCATTTGATAAGGTTGCAAAACATATGATCTAATTTGATGCCCCCAGCTATTATCGGTTTTAGCGGCATTCTGCTCATTAACGCTATCGGTACGTTTTTGCATTTCAAGCTCATAGAGTTTGGCTTGAAGCATTTTCATAGCTTGAGCTTTATTTTTATGCTGCGATCTATCGCTTTGGCATTGTGTTACCGTACCGCTCGGTATATGAGTGATACGTACAGCTGAATCGGTAGTATTAACGTGCTGCCCGCCGGCTCCCGATGCTCTAAAAGTATCGATTCTTAAATCTTTATCCTCAATAGTAATTGCTATATTATCATCAATTTCGGGATATACCCAGCTACTTGCAAAGCTAGTCATTCTTTTACCGGCTGCATTAAATGGAGAAATACGCACTAATCTGTGAACGCCAGCTTCGGTCTTAAACCAGCCGTAAGCACGCTTTCCTATTATCCTAATCGTGCATGATTTAATGCCTGCCTCTTCGCCGTTAATCATATTGATTATTTCGGTTTTAAAGCCGAGTCTTTCGGCAAAACGCAAATACATACGCATCATAATAGACGCCCAGTCATGGCTTTCAGTTCCCCCGGCTCCAGCATTAATCTCTAAAAAGCAATTATTACCGTCTGCTTCACCTGAAAACAAACATTCCGTTTCAAATTTGGCAGCAATGATGCTTAAATTTTTTAAGTCCTGTTCAATTTGTGAAAGTGTTTCTAAATCGTTTTCGGCTTTAGCCATTTCTTCAAGTTCTAAAGCATCTTTTAAATTGGATTTGAGTTTATTAAAAGCGTTTAGTTTTTCTTCTAGATTACTTTTTTCTCGCAGTAATTTTTGAGCATTAGCCTGATCATTCCATAAACTAGGATCGGCTGTTAACTCTTCTAACGCGTTCAGTCTTGCAGTTGATGCTTCAACGTCAAAGTGACCTCCAAAGTAGTTCTAAAGACTGCTCAATTTTTTTTACATAATTTTCTATTTCAGCTCGCATTATTTTTTCCTGTTATAAATTTCGATTTTGTTATATATTATAGTGGTTTAGTATCATCCCGCGATTTGATGGCGGGATCTCAGGACACAGTCTGTAATTACAAGATTCCGCCGCGATCAAGCCACGGGAGGCAGACAATAAACAAATGCAAATTATATCACAATAATTATGAATAATCAAAAATATATAAGGAACTTCTCAATAATCGCCCATATTGATCACGGTAAATCTACGTTAGCCGATAGGTTAATTGAACATTGCGGTGGCTTGCAGGCTAGGGAAATGAGCCAGCAAGTGCTAGATTCGATGGATATTGAAAAAGAGAGAGGTATAACTATTAAGGCACAAACCGTGCGGCTTGTATATAAAGCTAAAGACGGTAACACCTACTATTTGAATCTAATGGACACTCCCGGGCATGTCGATTTTGCTTATGAAGTTAGTAGGTCACTTGCTGCTTGTGAAGGCTCGTTATTGGTAGTTGATAGTACGCAAGGAGTAGAAGCACAAACGCTTGCCAATGTTTACCAAGCAATCGAGAATGATCATGAGATTGTACTGGTGCTTAACAAGCTTGACCTACCGGCGTCAGAACCTGAACAGGTTAAGCAGCAAATAGAGGATATAATCGGAATCGATGCAAGTGAGGCTGTGTTAATCTCTGCTAAAAGCGGTATAGGGATTGATTTAGTTTTAGAGGCTATAGTAAATAAATTACCTCCGCCAAAAGAAAGTAGTTCTGATATTTTGAAAGCTTTGCTTGTTGATAGTTGGTATGACCCATATCTTGGCGTGGTTATTTTAGTACGTGTTATTGATGGTTACTTACGTAAGAATATGCGTATTAAAATGATGGCTACTAACTCGGTTTATACCGTTGAGAATGTTGGCTATTTTACTCCGAAAAAACATATTTCGGATGTTCTGCATGCAGGCGAAATCGGCTTCTTTACTGCAGCTATAAAGCAAGTAGCGGATTGTAAAGTTGGGGATACTATCACTGATGAAAAAAAGCCTTGTGAGCAAGCTCTACCGGGTTTTAAACCAAACTTACCCGTAGTGTTTTGTGGTCTTTATCCAACGGATAGCTCGGAATTTGAGCATCTAAAGGATTCACTAGCTAAATTACGCCTTAATGATGCTAGTTTTGAGTATGAAATGGAAAGCTCTTCGGCACTCGGAGTAGGTTTTAGATGCGGCTTTTTAGGGCTGTTACATTTAGAGATAATCCAAGAACGTTTAAGTAGGGAATTCGATTTAGATTTAATCACTACCGCTCCAAGCGTGGTATATAAAATTCATATGCTGGACGGTGAGAGCTTAGAGATACATAACCCGGCAGATTTGCCTGATTTACAAAAAATCGAATCAATGGAAGAGCCTTGGATTAAGGCAACTATAATGGTACCTGATGAGTTTTTAGGTGCGGTACTATCGCTTTGTGCGGAAAAGAGAGGGGGGCAGCTCAATCATAGCTATATAGCAAATAGGGCTAAAATAATTTATAAATTACCGCTAAATGAGATAGTTTACGATTTCTACGATCGTTTAAAAAGCTGTTCTAAAGGTTATGCAAGCTTTGAATGGCAAATGGATGTTTATGAACCTTCCGAACTTGTTAAGCTTGGGATTTTGGTTAACGCAGAGGCGGTTGATGCACTATCCACAATTGTACACCGCTCACGTGCTGAGCAAAGGGGGAGGGCATTATGCGTAAGGTTAAAGGATTTAATACCGAGACAGCAGATTGATATAGCAATTCAAGCAAGTATAGGTAGCCGTATTATCGCTCGTGAGACTATTAAAGCCCTACGTAAAGATGTTTTATCTAAATGTTACGGCGGTGATATAAGTCGTAAACGTAAATTACTTGAGAAACAAAAAGCAGGTAAAAAGAGAATGAGACAGTACGGTAATATCGAAATTCCGCAATCTGCTTTTATTGCAGCTTTAAAAATAGGTAATGAATAAAACTTTTTTATTTTATATAAAGAAAACGCTAGACGTTATAATAAAGATTTGTTATAAGGAAGTATCTGAATCTTCCAGATGCTTCTAATGTTCCTCGGTAGCTCAGTGGTAGAGCAAACGGCTGTTAACCGTTCGGTCGCTGGTTCGAGTCCGGCCCGGGGAGCCATCCCTCGATTTTTGACAAATTTACTAATGAATCAAACGGCGGATGCAGCATAAAGTCAAGCTTTATGCATGTTAATTTAATTGTCGAAAACACAGTTTTTATTAGGTGTCTTTTTCCCTCAGTATTCGACAAAACAAAATATTGATGTGCATTGGCAACTAAATATTACCCTAAAACAATCATTACCTTTATTATGCTCTGCTATCTCTAACATTACTTTATCACGACGTGTTGTTAATTTATATTTGTCTTCCTTCGTATTCTTCATTTGTAAATATACCTTCTAAAAGTTTACTTCTAAGCTGATCAAGGCTATTTTTTCACTGATAAGCTCTTTATTTAATTCTGTTATTCTTGTATTATAATAATCTTTTTCATATTTTGCCGATTCTTTAACACTTTTAATTATTTTGCTCAATAAATCAGGCTCAATATACATTGATATTTGTTCTATAATTCTTTAGTAACAATAGGCTCATAAATATGAGGGTAGTATTTGTTACCTTTTTTATAATGTATTACTCCGTGATAAAAAGTATTATTTAATATTTTATGTCTGGCAATCGGGCGTATTAGATGTGTTAGTTAACCCTTATTCACTTGGTACAAGCGACGGTATAAGAATAAGATTTATGCAGGATATCAATATTGCCATAAGACATCCTGAATCTTTTGCCGTTGCTAGGAAATAATTAACTAGCTTTTCTTGCTACTTCCATAGTACGAATACGATTTTAATATGAGGCCATTCATTACGCTGGGCTAATTTTAAATCATATCTTGCTTGTAAATTAATCCATAACTGGGCTGAAGTGTGAAATATTTACCTAATCTCGGTGCCATATCAGCTGTAAGAGTTCGTTTGCTATGCACTATAGCATGAATACGGCTAGGTGGTACATCAATATCACGAGCTAGCTGGTTTTGACTTATATTCAAAGGCTTTATAAATTCTTCATATAAGACATCACCAGGGGTTATAAGGTCAAGTAATTGGGTCATAAATATTCTCCTAATGATTATTAACAGCTATGGTTAATGGGTATATGTTATTATACATGAAATCATAATCAGAATAGCAGGACCCAGTTTACTCTTACTGGACTTTTATATAAGACAGTTGCAGAAGTAGAGCAAATAAGAGTAGATGAATGGTACCATTGGCTCGCTTATTTTAGACTGAAAAAATCTAGAAAACAGATCAACCTAAGAAAATAAAGGTCAAAATATTTAATTATTTTTTATTTAATAAGCTTTAATAAGCGTTTTTGGTTATTTTGTATCTCAGAATTTCTTGAATCAAGTTCAAGTGTCTTATTATAAGCGTCAAGTACTACTAGCCTATATTGACCTAGCTTTTCTAAAGTTAGACCTTTATTATTATATATTTTTGAAAATTTAGGATTAGACTTAATAGCTAATTCATATTTTCCTAAAATAGCTAAATTAGTACCTTTATTATAATAATATACTGAAGAGTCTCTCTTATCCTCTAATGCCAAAGCTGGATTAATTTGAATAAAGATTAATATAAGACTTAAAATTAAATATTGTCGGTAGTTTTGTATATTTTTCTTGTGAATTAAATTTTAGTATAAAAATACACTGAAAATAAACTATTAGAAATAATAAAAATTATTGTAAGTAAATAAGACTACTAAGGAAGTTAGAGTAACTTTTCGGGGGATTGATAAAACTAGGGGGAGGCGGATGTTGTGCCTTTGATGTTGTAACCAAAGGCAACACTTGCCGTGGTAACCTAGTTGCTCCGGTTTGGCAATTCAGTCGGGCTATCGGTATCCACAAAAATTTTGTTCACCTAGACCGCAGAATTACACTGATTTAAAACAAATCAATTAGCACTCTTACGCAAGAACCTAGAAATTTACCCGCACTTTTAAGCTACCTTGTTGAGCAAAATATTTACTCGCCACATTCGCATCATAATTAATGCCGTATTCCATCATTTGGTGTTTGGCAGTCACACCGACACCAAAGTTAAAGCTAGTTTTAGCAGGCTTAAAGCTATTAGTCGTAAATGGGCTGTCCATCCCTTGTAACCTAGCATCGATAGCAGGAGTTTTATCTTTAAAGTTATAGTCTAGCATGCCGTAAATTGCAGGGATTAAAACTATATTTTCTATGTTAATATCTTTTTGACATCCTAACACCTGTAAGCCCTTCAGTCATATTATACTTCTTCCCTTTAACGATTAAATTTTGGAAAGTTGTACCGGTCTTAGTATATCCTGAATCTCTAATATCGGAATATCTAATCCCCACGGTCGTTGTTAAATTAATCGCTTTCGGAGCTAAATAACTGTAACCGGCTAAAATCTGTCCGGTATATGAACGTGATTTATATTTACCGATTGCTGTTTCATAACTGATCAAATTCCTACCCAAAGCAATATTACGCTGTGAATAATTCTTAACTTTACTATCACCGTAAGAAGCTATACCTTCAAAAAACCAATTTTTATTTGGTACATTATATAAGTCGTATAAAGAGTAAATATTGCTCTGTACTTTACTTTTATCGCCGACATTATTATTTTTCTGCTTTACCTTAGTATCAGCTCTAGTATAAGCAACGCCAAGTAAGAAATCATCGCCTACTCAACTATCAAAACCGACAGTACCGCCGGTTAAGTTAGATTTATAACCACTTAGATTATTTTGTGCCTTTTGAGTACTTATTGCCAACAAAAGGACTAGTCCATGTACCGAAATCTGCTTCTGTCTCATCGTTGGCAGAAATAGCAACTTTATTTATTCGAGAATCTAAAGAAGATAAATTACCGACTATACTATAAGATACAACTTGCATATTTACTGCAGTTATTACCGCTCCCGGTCTTACCATATCTGGTGTAACACGATCTAGTGTTTCTTTTTGCTGCTCAATAGTAAAAAAAACAAACTCGTCTTGAAACGTATCCGTCTCAATATCTTCAGATGCATGGATCGGTGTTGCAATATCTTGTGCCTACTCCGGTGTAAAACTGCCTTCATCTATTTCTTTTTGCAATATTTCATTGGCTATATTAGTAACCGATAAAGTTAATGATAAAGTATTTATCGACCATTTAATGAAACTCTTATCATTACCGTCAATGAAAAATTTAATTTTATCGGCAGACAACGGAATTAGGCCATTTCCATCCTCTGAAGATATTAGTGAATGTTTAGTATTTTCATTTATTTCTCTTATATGTACGTCAGTGCCGTTAAACTGAATTTCTAATTCATCTAGTGAAGATAAATCCATTTTACTACCGGGTGTAATCACTATATTACCACCGGAATTTTTTGCTTGATCATAGCTTGTAGCCACAATTAGCTTACCTAAAAAACTGCTTTGACCGGTATATGATACCGGTACTGCATTTAAATTAATCGTAGTACGTTACCGGTTAAATTACCATTAAAGGCAAGTTTATTGGTAAATACTAAAGTTGCTCCGCTTGCAACTACACTATTAGCCGTTATATTGTTAGCAAATATATTTACCGAGCCGGGTGATAAGGTAATAATACCGTTACTATTAACGCTACTTGCAAAACTTGTCTTATTATTTGTCGTAATGTTACCAACCGGATTTGTTGCCGTACCTTATACAACCTATAGCCAAATTATGTTTTTGTATGATTGGTAAAAATAAGTTGAAAATAAGGTAAATTTTACTACTAAAATACTTATTACGATGTAATATAGCTTTTGGAAAGAATTCTAATAATTTACAAAAAGTTTTTAAAAATGACTATTAATAATGATGTTCATATAAATCAGTTAAAAACAACTGTGAAAGCAGCAATGCTTATTCGTAACGTAAACCAAACCAATTGATCAAGTATTTGAAGCTTTTATAAATCCTAATATTACCTCAAAATTTTGGTTTACTAAAAGTAGCGATAAGCTAGAAGTTAAGAAACAAAGCACTTGGACATGGAAAATGTACGGCTTCTCAGTTCAAATTAACATGCAGGAAATTGAAAAAAATAAAAAAATACTTATTGATGGGATGCGTATAAAAACCCTAACATTGGTAGAATGGCAGGTTACTTCGATTAGTTCAGAAGAAACTTTTGTTACCATTACAAATACCGGTTTTATAGGTGATGAAGTAGTAAAACAGATTATTTTTCAATTAGAAGATTTATCTTGGTGCTTGCCGGAGCTAAGGCATTTCTAGAGCATAATATTATTTTAAATCTTGTAATTGATCGCTTTACTAAAAAAATAGATTAATAAAAGAATTAAAACTTTAAATTTTCCTTTAATAGTTTAATATGAGAAAAAAATTAAACTTTAAAGATACGCTTCCTATAGTAGCAGCTAAGAATATGCAAACTTCAATTCTAAATCCATTAATAACAAGACTAAAAACCTTATATAGCTCTCTCATGATACTTTACCAAAACTAATAACGTAAAATTACAGATA